>JAIRZX010000276.1 GCA_031267005.1 Deltaproteobacteria bacterium | reverse complement strand
AACGCGATGCTACATTTTTGTTCTTTTCAACAAAAATTAAATTCTCCCATTTTCGGAGATAGGGGCATTCCAGTTCAGCGTCGCCACTGCTCGTCTAGCAAAACTCATGCCATCCCAGGTATTTATCCACGCAATACAAGATATTGATACGCTTCACAAAATACCGGACCTGGTAACTTCAGTCCCTTCACACTAATCACGGGAGAGCCGCAGGGATTATGCCTGCGGAAAGGGCCGAGGTATCCACGGGGCCCTTCGCCGAGGCAAGCGGGGCCTCGGCAAGGGTGAAGGATGCGACGGCGCCGTCCATCGCGCCGGCATCCTGCATGGCGTCCCCGATCGCGGAAAGCGACCCGACGCAAGCCCACGCGCCGGAGCCCCCAGGCGCCGCAGCTTGTTCCGCCAGCATGTCCGGGACTCCGCCGCCCCCCGCCTCCCGGCGGCCGCGGGCCAGGGCCTCCAGGATTCCGTCCGTCTCCCGCAACGCATCGAGGCCGAGGGATAACCCCCCCGCGCCCTCCGTCGCCAGAAAGACGGCTGCCGGGCCCCACGCTCCGGGAGCGCCCGGATTCGAACCCTTGCCGGATCCCTTGTAGCCGACGCCCCGCCTTTTCCCCCGCGGCCTCCCGAAACTGCCTTGAACAGCTCCTGTATGCCATCCGGGGCCAGCCGTCCCCGAAAGGGGCGCGTGACGCCTTCCGCCTGGTGCCCGGGGCGCCAAGCCCCGGATGACCCGGAAATACCGCCGCGCCCCGGGACGGGCGGGCGGGTGCCCGCAACCGTTCAAGTCCGCGCGCGCCTTCCCTGCCGGGCCTTCCCGGAGCGCACGCGGCGCCGGAAGGCGAACGGTGGCGAAGGCGCCCGCCGAGCTTAAAGTAGGCCCCGGCCGGCTGGGCCTAATCAGGCCAGGGGAGCAGAGGGAAGCCCGAGGCAGGGGCGCCGGGGCCCCGAGAGCGGCGGCGCTCCCCTGCCCCCCCCTGCGGACGGCGGCGCTCCGCGCGGACGGTAAGGCCCCGATCTCCGCCCTAGCCAGTTCGGGCGAGGCGGCCGCGCGCCCCGCTCCGGGCCGCTCCGGGACAGAAGCGGCTTATTCCCTGCGGGCGAAACGGCGCCACTGGCAGTCGTCGTCCCGGCACAGGTAGCAGTTGTGGAAGCCGGTCGGGGAGTGGAAGTAGATGCCCGACGACGAGACCAGGGGCTCCAGCCACATCTTCGAGTTAAGGATCATGCCCTTCCTCCCGGCGGCGGGCCCCATCAGATCGAAGAGCGCCTTCTGCTCGGTGCGGGGCCACTCCTCCAGGGCGCCGGGGGCTACAGCGGAGATGTCAGGCAAGCTCCAGCGCTCCGAGATGTGGCGCTCCAGGGCCTCCTCGGCCTCCTTCAAGGCGATGAACCTCACGGCGAAGGCGGCCTTCTTCAGGTCCTCTTCCACCGACGCGGCCCAGCGGGAGAGCTCCCCGCCCTCCGAGGCGAGAAAGGGGAAGACCGCTTCCAGGGTTCCCAGCTCGCGTACGAGAAGGGAGCTGGAGAAGACCTTTCCCCCTATGCTTATCCTGTCCGCGCCGGGGAGGGATGGCCGGTGTGTCGAATAGGCCCCCCACGGCCTCGCGAACTCCCGGACCTCGGGGAGCAGGTACGAAACCTTCTCGCGCAGGAACGCCGAGTCGTAGGGGAGCGGCCGGTCGAAGAAAGCGAGGCTGTCCGGGAGCCTCAAGTCGTCCAAAAAGGTAAAGTCGTCCTTGCCGGCCGCGCCGGCTACTTGTGCCTCCATAATAAATCTCCTGGCCAAAGGCGGGGCCAGGCAGGCTGCGGGGGCAACATGCCCTGGCCCGTTAAACGAGGGCCGCGCTAACTTCCGCGCCGCCCCGCGAACCGGCGGGGGGCGGCGCGGGCCATGGCGGGCCCTTGGCCGGCGGCTGTCGATCGGACGAGCCCGCGCCCCTGGCAGGGGCGGGCTTCCGGACGCCGGCCGATACGGACGCGGAGCGGGACGGGGGAGGGGCACCGGGACCGGGGGGGCCGGGCAACTGCTCCCGTCGCGAAGGGCCGGGACCGCCGGGCTTTAACGCGCCGGGACGCGCGCGGGGGCCGTGCGGGCGGGGCACGGTGAACATGGACCGAAGCGGACTGGGCCGTCCAGAACAGGTCTGGACAGGACAGGGCCGGACAGGACAGGACAGGACAGGACAGGACAGGGCCGGACAAGGGGCGGGACGGCCCGCCGCCGACCGGCTACAAGGAACCAGGGGCGGGGAAAAGCCACGGCTCAGGAGGCTCACGGGGCGCCGTCAAGCCCGGAAAGGATCTTCCGTGCCCTCGCGCAGTATTCTTTGGCCTCCTCGCCGTCCCCGTAGCCTTCCATTTCGCGGGCCAACGCGTCGGCATCGGACGGGCGCCCGGCATGCACGTACAGGATGACCAGGTTCAACGCGGCCAGGGCGAAAAGATCGGAGTTCTCCGGGGACATCCCCCGCTTCCCCATGGCCTGGAAGAGAGCCTCGGCCTCCTCGATGTCCCGCTGGTCGGCGAGCGAGCTCAGGAGGTTCACGCAACCCACGAAAAGCAACCGCTCGAGTTTCGGGTCGGGGTGGGGAGGGCCGACCAAGGGGCCCCCCGGCATGTCGTTCAAGACCGACGCGGCCTCCGGGCTGGCGCCCCGGTCGATCCAGGCGTTCATTAGCGAAAGCCCCGCCCGCGCCAGCGGGAGCTCCAGTCCCTGGCCGCCCAGATCCTTTATGAGGTTCAGGGCGCGGGCCGTGTCCTCCGTGCGCCCGGCGCGGGAATGCTCGCCCGCCAGCTCGGCCAGATGGCCCGCCAGCAGGGCGCGGTCCACGCCCTCCGCGTCGGCGCTGAAGGCGAGTATGAGCTGCTCCGCCGCGCCGAAATGGCCCTGCCTTATCAGATCCTCTATGTCGGGGAAGGGCATCGGGAGGCTTCCTCCTGGAATCGGGCGGCCTGCGTGGCTGCCGGGAAAAGTTTATATTTTTGTCAAATATACGCTGCGGGGCCGTCCAGGTAAAGCCCAACGGATTGCCAACCCCCTCTTTCTGGCGGGCCGGGGCCCGGGGCCGCGGCCGGCATGGGTTGCCAGTTGGCTGCCCAGCCGCCGGAGAGTCCCCGTGCACCAAAGGAAGCCGACTGCAAGGCTCCTTACGCCGCCCCGGCCTGGCCCGGAAGCCTGGCTCGGGCTCCGTTGGAGGCCAGGCACGAGCTCCCCGCACGGCGTTCCCGGCCGAACAGGACCCATGGACCCGGCGGAGCTTGCGGCGCCCTTGGAACCGCAGGGCTAACGGCGCCCTTGGAGCTGCGGATCCAGCCGCGTTCCTGGGCCAGCGGAGAGAATAGCGCCCATTGGACTCCCGGAGCCAGCGGCCTTCCTGGACCTGCGGAGCCT
>JAIRZX010000270.1 GCA_031267005.1 Deltaproteobacteria bacterium | reverse complement strand
AACTCTGTTCGCGTCCAAGTGGTCACGGTAATGAATGCCCGCAAGAAGCTGAATCAAGACTCCTACCATTCCGGCGATATCTCCCGATGCCAATTTTTCGCCCAGTTCCCGTCCGGATTTGCCGGTGCCCTCCCAGTCGGAAGTGAAGTTTTCCATAAACAGCGTTGAAATCGCCTCTCGCACCTCGCTGTTGGGATAATCCAGGAGATACGCCCCGTCGTCTTTGGCCCGGAGGGTCAGGTAGCCCGACTGGTAGAGGAACCCTGCAGGCGAAGTTGCGTCAATTTCCCCGGGTGCTCTAGCCCGACTGTAGTCTATTTCCTGGCCCTGGAACTGGTCAACCGTAAGCGCCTTATCCCGCAGGTATTTCCTGACGACGGTGTTAGATCCTGATTCCATCCAAAAGTTTCCGAATTCTTTGACCTTGAAGAACGAAAGGATTGAAAAAGGGTTGTACACCTCGTTTTCCCCGTCAAAAGAAAAACCGTCGTAATATTCCTTGAGTTGATTTAGAAGCCCTTCTTCGCTCATCTTGAGCGCACGCGCGGTGTGGGTTATGAAAGGAGCGAAATACGTCTTAAGCTCTTCGTGGGTGTAGCCCATGAAAGCGCTGAAACCAGGAAATAGGGAAATGTCCAGGAGGTTGTTGAGCCTGGAAAAAACGCCCATCCTGGAAAACTTAGTTACTCCGGTAATGAAGGCGAACTTGATGTGTTCTTCTTCTACTTTTATCTGCGTGTAAAAATCTTGCATGACGGTACGCGTATCCATCAGCAGATTCTTGTCACATGAACGTTTCTCCCTGCCGATAATGTTTATGACTGGGGCGTCGTATTCATCCAAGAGGAGGACTGCCTTTTGACCGCTCGCCTTGTGGACGTCCTGAATAAGACAAGAAAAGGCATCAGCGCAATCTTCGCCGCGCAAGGAAACCTGATGACGCTCGGCCATTATTCCAAGACGCTTCATGATTTTGTTTTGCAAGATTTCCTTGCTGTCGCTGCCGGCCACGGCGGACATGTCCAGCCTGATGACGGGGCAGGCTACAAAATTAGGGAAGTTCATATCTGTTTCGGCGGCGAGGCCCTGGAAAAGTTCTTTGCGCCCCGAGTAAAAGGCATCGAGCGCGTTCACAGTAAGGGACTTGCCGAAACGGCGGGGCCTGGCGCAAAAGATGAACTTGCCGGCTTTCTCAAGTTCCGTGATGAACTTAGTCTTGTCAACGTAGACTGCCTGTTTTTCCCTAATGTCTTCAAAGTCCGCCAACCCTAGGGGAAGAACGGGTAAATCCTCGGTCATTTGGTTCGCATTCCGGCTTTGAGCCTTCAAAATAGTGGAGGCGTCAGAATTGGCATTTCTATTTATACAACATCCATGATTTTAGATCAATTCTTGATTCCACTGCGGAAACTATACCCTCTCATTCGCCCTCATAGAGAACCAAGAGAGTGTCGGCAAACCAGCCGCAAGCGTTCGTATCCGTTCACAGGCTCAAGTGGTGGCCGATCCTGCTTCATGCTGGAGTAGGGTTTAAGGCAGGAGAAAAGGGGGGGGCGAGAGCAGGCGGCGGCGGTCTTATGCCTTGTGAACTGGTACTTCGCAAGGGGGGGGGCGGCTGAGTTTTCGCTGTGGAATCAACTATTGACGACGGCCGGGGTGCCAGGGACATCACACGTGAAAGACGGCCCAGGCTTGCCTCGGCCCTCCCCGGATGCGCTTGGTGACGTTTTTCACCCCCGCAAAGAAAAGCGGATATTATTTAAAAGGCTAAGTGTTTGAAATCATTGGATAAAATCCAATAGTTGTTAAATTGGGTCAGGAGCTTCCGAACCAACGCAGCAACCGCCGCAGACTCAGGGCTCAGGTCTCAGGGCTCAGGTCTCAGGGTTCAGGGTTCAGGGTTCAGGGCCCAGGGCCCAGGGGCCGACCGACTCGCTTTCCAGCGCCAGCACGCCCAAGACGCACTCGGCCACGCGCCCGGGCGTGTCCTTCCCGACGAAACGCTCGAGCGACTCCATGCCGAGGGCGAACTCCCTCAACGCGAGGGCTCGCCTCCGCTCCAGCTCGCGCTTGTCCGGGCGCGCGAGGACGTCCCCTTCCCTGCGCGAGGGGCCGCTTATTATCCCCAGCCGCCCGCTCTCGCGGCACAGAATAGCGGGCAACAGGAGTTCTTCGCCTTTCCGGGGCACGAAGTCGATAGGCTTCACGACCATGCCCCGGCCCCCGAACCCGGCAAGGCCTTCCCACCACCGGACCGCTTCGGACACGGAACCCTCGTCGCCTAAGACCACGAGCCTGTTGTCCGTGCGCGCGAAGACGGGGTCGCTGTCCCCCACGAAATCCGTGACGGCCTTCAAGTGCCAGAGGTGGCTTTCAGAACTCCAGACCCTGCCCTCGGTCGCGAGCACGTGGAACGGGGCTACCAGGCAGTCCTCCAGGCCCTTCACCTCCCGGAAACGGAAGCGGCGGTCCGCGACGCGGGATTCCAGGTCGTCCCCTCGGGCGCCGCGCCCCTCCGGTCCGCCCTTTGGCTCCGGGTTCGGCTGCTCCCCGCCCTCCCCGGCCCATTCGACGGACCCGCCGCTCGCGGATGCGGGATCCCCGGCCCCTCCGGCGGACCCGTCCTTCGCAGGCGCGGCCTCCCCTCCCCCGCCCGCCCCTTGGGGGTCAGCGGGGCTCGGCCTCCCAGCGAGGCCAGGCTGGTCACGGAGGCCTTCCTTGAGCCACCGCACCTTGGGTGCCAGCGGCACAAGCTCGCATTCCAAGCAGACCCAGCCGGTGCAGAAGCGCTCCCAGAAGCCGGAAGCGTCAAGGACCTCGTGAAGGCGCTCCAGGATGGAGTCCGCGATGCCAGGATCTCCGAAGAAACCCCTCCCGGCCCGGTCGTGGACAATCCCGAAGCTCCCGTCCCCCACGCCGAAGCGGCGGGAAGCCGTCTTCGCGTCTCGGCAGAGCGAGATTACCGCCCTCGAGCCCGCGCGTTCTTCTTCGCATACGGCCATTTGCACCCCGCGCGACTTGTAGTAGCCGAACGCTTCGGAGGGGTGCTCTTGAAAGCCCGTGACGCGGCCGGCCGTGCAGCGGGGTACGGCGGGCGGAAGGTAAATGAGCCAGCGGGGGTCCGAGGCGACGCGGCCCATTGCCGCGAGCGCAGCGTCGGCGCTGTCGTCGCCGAAACATATATCCCCCAGTAGGCGGGTGGATATGCTCCTCTGCCTCTTGGAATCGGAGGAGCCGCCGTTGCCCCCAACGGCGGAAGGGGCGTCCGCGGGCGGGCCGCCGGGCGCAGCCCCGGACGGCCCGGAGGGCTCGGAGGGCTCGGAGGGCTCGGGGCGCTCAGGGGAGGCGGCAGGCTCGGAAGGCCCTGACGGCTTGGAGCGGTCGGGGGGGGCGGCAAAGAAGGATTGCGCGGAGGCCTCTGAATGCCCGGAAGCTTCGGAAGGCCCGGAGACCTCGGAAGGATTAGAGGGGACGGCGGTATCGGAGGGTTTGGAGGGAGGGGCCAGGGCATCCACCTGCACGAAGTCGCCTTCCGGATAGCGGTACGCGGTGAGCTTCCCGCCGAAAGCGCAGCCGGTGTCGATGCATACGGTGTTGTTCACGGGCACGGGTTCGGGGACCGGGCCGTGGCCGTAGACTACGAGGGCCTTGCCGGAGTACTCGTCCGTCCATTTGCTGTGGGCTGGGGGGCCCGCCCCGTCCGCCTCGCCCGGTCTCCAGCGAGCCTTCTTTCCCGCTCTCCCGCCGCCCTTCTCGCCCGTTCTCCCTCCGGCCCTCTCTCCCGTTCTCGCTCCGGAGAACTCGGCGGCTCCCGCCTCGTAGGCGTCGCCGTACAGGCAGAAGTTGCGGACGCGGCCGCTGTCCCGGCCCTGGTACTTTTCCTTGAGCCCGGCATGCGCCACGACCAAGCCGCCGCCGTCGAAGACGTAGTGGCTGTCGAGGCCGCCCAGGAAAGCCCGCGCCTCGGACGTGAAACCCTCTCCCGCGAGGGCAAGCTCTTTCACGGCTGGGCCGAGGTCCTCCTGGAGCCGCAGCCCTGAGCCCATGAGCCAATCGAGGAGCTTAACGTCGCGTCCGCCCTCCAGGCAGTACGCCGCGCCGTCACGGACCATGCCCATCACGAGCCGCAGGACGGGGACGTTCTTCGGTCCGTTGCCGCAAAGCCCGCCCAGGAACACCGCCCTTCTCCCATCCGGAGGGACGGCGGAGCGACCGTCCGGCCCGACGGAATACCCGAGCTTCTCCAGAAGGGCTCGGAGCTCGTCGAAGCAGCCGTGCAAGTCCCCTATCACGTCGAAGGGGCCGGCCTCCCACCTCCTGAGGTGCCGGGACGTCACGCGGGCGATTTCGGCGCCCTCGACGTCCTCCTGGCTCTTCAAAACGTAAACGTAGCGGAAACCCTCCTTCCGCAACACTTGCATGGTATGCTTGAGTTGCAAGCACTGGCGCGAGACTATCTGCCCGGGCACGGTGCGGGACGGGCGGCTGCCGTTGCGGTCGAGGCAGAGCCCCTCCGGCAAGTCGAAGACTATGGCGGCGGCCTGGCATTCGTGGGCCCTGGCGAGGCGGACCACGTAAGACCTCGAGGCCTTCTGCACGTTAGTGGCGTCGATCACGACGAGCCGCCCAAAATCCAAGCGCTTGTGGGCTATGAAGTAAAGGGTCTCGAATGCCTGCGGGGTGACCTCCTGGTTGGACTCGTCGTCGGAGACGAGGCCCCGGAAATAATCGGAAGAAAGCACCTCGGTGTTAAGGAAGTGCTTTCGCGCGAAGGTGGACTTGCCGCTGCCGGAAGCGCCGACCAGCGCCACGACCGAAATTTCGGGTATCTTAATGAGCATTATGCTGTCGCGGGCGGCCGCGCCGGGACGCCGCGGCCCTCGTCGTCCTCTCCGGCGCCCTCGGGCTAAACTAAATGCCGAACCGCCCCCCAGTCCCGGCCGCAGGCGTGAGGGTACTCTTCCCGGCTCCGAGCGGGCGGGCTGTCGGAGCGGGGGGGCCAGCGGGCATAGGCGCGTAGGGAGCGCCGACCCGGCTCGGGAAAGGACGGCGTCCCCGAGGCCCCCGATCGCTCGGCACTTCAGTACAACCCATGTTACCACACGGCACTGTAATGAACAAGCCTCTTTGAACGAATGAACAAGCCTCTTTGAACGTCAGGCTCCATCCCCCATACGCCCATATTGGCTCCATCGCGACTCCCGAAAAAGCTCGCCCGGCCTCTTCCATATTTGAGTATCGAAATTAAACCCTGGCTCCCGTTAACAGTTACGAACTTCAAAGAAAACGAGGGGCTCTTGTGCGAAATTTAGAATTTCGGCCAGCCTGCGCCAGTTTTGGCGCAGACGGGCAGTGAATTTATACCGGACTCCTAAGCGCAAGGGGGGACATGCCTTTGGTACGACGGCGCCTCCTCCGGCATCTACACCGGGCGATACGCGGCCCATAAATCGAGACAATCCCAGCGCGTCCGAGCAAAGCGGCGGAGGCGGAGGCGGAGGAGGAGGAGGAGGAGGAGAAGAAGAAGAAGGAGAAGAAGGAGAAGAAGGAGAAGAAGAAGGAGAAGGAGAAGGAGGAGGAGAAGGAGAAGGAGAAGAAGAAGAAGGAGAAGGAGAAGGAGAAGGAGAAGAAGGAGAAGAAGAAGGAGAAGGAGAAGGAGAAGGATGAGGGGGTCCCCATTTCCTGGAGCGAAATTTGCTTAAAACTAACAGGCGGATGAACCACTATATATTGTGGCCCATTGAAAGGAGGATTTTATGGGTGATATCCGCAAGAATCATCC
>JAIRZX010000228.1 GCA_031267005.1 Deltaproteobacteria bacterium | reverse complement strand
AGGTCAAGGCTGCCGTCTCCGCCGCCTGGGTGGACGACGAGGCCTTGAAGCTGGCGGAGGCCGGGGCCCGCGGCCTCATTGCATCGCTCGGCGGCCGCCAGCTGGACGCCGCAGTGAGGGATCTTCGCAACGACGGCGTCACGACCGGCACCTCCGGCTTCTTCCGCCGCCTCCGCTTCGACTCCGACACCCAGCCCCCGCTCTCGCAGGCGGACAGGGACGGGGCCTTGAAAGCCCTTTTCGCCCTCCACAAGGTAGGCGACTCCTCCCCTGAGCCCGTCCCCACCCAGGCCGCTGACGCCAAGGGCTACCTGGTCCTGTCCTTGAACGGCTTCAGGGCCGCCTCGGATTCGGTCTTCGACCAGTCCGAGAAGACCCGCCGCGACTCGGCGGTCCAGGACGTCTCCGAGGCCGCCTACACCTACTGGACCTACGCCCGCACCGCCGCCGCCGCCGTAAGCCTCCCCCTCGAAATCCAGCGCCAGATGAGCGGCCAGGAGGAGGCTAACCCCTAGGGGGGTTCTTAACCCCTCCGCCCGGCGGAAAAGTTCTAGGCCTTGGACCGGAAGGCCTTGGACCGGAAGGCCTTGGACCCGAAGGCCTTGGAGCGAAAGGGAGTGGCGCAAAATGACTGAAACCGATAGGGCTTAACGCGGAAAACCGGGGGACACTAGGCCCCGGGGCCTGAGGCCTTCCGCCAAGACTCGAGCCCCCCCCCTGGGGGGGGGATTTCAGGAGAAACGGCATTGTTCGACAAGCTGACAGACAGGATCACCGGGGCCCTGGACAAGCTCACAGGGAAAAGCGGCAAGCTCCCCGAGACGGCGGTGGACGAATCCCTTCTGGAGGTGCGCCGCGCCCTCCTCGAGGCCGACGTCAACTACAAGGTGGTGAAGAACTTCCTGGCGAAGGTGAAGGACCGCATCTCAGTTATCGAGAACATCCACACCAAGAACCTCGGCCAGCACGCCATCAATATCGTCAACGAGGAACTTACCGAACTCATGGGGTCCACCCACCAGGAGCTGGATCTCCAGGGCGCGCCCCCCTGCGTCGTCATGATGGTGGGGCTCCAGGGCTCGGGCAAGACCACCACGGCGGCCAAGCTCGCGCTGTACGTCAGGAACAAGGGCCGCAGGCCTTACCTGGTGCCCGCCGACGTGGCCAGGCCCGCGGCCGTGCACCAGCTGACCGTGCTCGCGACCGAGGTGGGCGCCCCCGTCTACGCCCCCAAGGAGGGCGAGAACCCGCTGGACATCGTGGGCTCGGCGCTGATAGAGGCCTCGAACCTCAACTGCGACACGGTCTTCGTAGACACGGCGGGCAGGCTCACCATAGACTCCGCCCTCATGGAGGAGCTCTCGGCGATTAAAAAGCGGTCGCGGCCCCGCGAGATCCTCCTGGTGGCCGACTCCATGACCGGCCAGGAGGCCGTGACCATCGCCAGGGACTTCAACGAGCGGCTGAACCTGACGGGCATCATCCTCACCAAGATGGAGGGGGACGCGCGGGCCGGGGCAGCCATGAGCATGCGCGCCACCGTGGGCAAGCCCCTGAAGTTCATAGGCACAGGCGAGAAACTGGACGCCCTGGAGCCCTTCCACCCCGAGCGCACGGCTTCCATGATCCTCGGCATGGGGGACGTGCTGACCCTCATCGAGAAGACCAAGGACACCTTGAACGAGGAGCAGGCCCAGGCCTACGCAGCCAAGTTCCAGAAGGGGATGTTCACCATCGGGGACATGCGGGACCAGATGGCCCGCATGAAGAAGATCGGCACCGTCCAGAACGTCCTGAGCATGATCCCGGGCCTGGGCAAGCTCAAAAATCTCGCCGCCTCCCAACCCTCGGAAGAGATGATGAAGGTGATGGAGTCCATGGTGGACTCCATGACCCAGGAGGAGAAGGACCACGCCGAGATCATCGACGCTTCCCGCCGCCGCCGCATAGCCAGCGGCTCCGGCAGGACCGTCAGGGACGTGAACGACCTGCTCAGGACCTACACACAGATGAAGCAGGTCTTGCGGAAGATGAAAAACGCCAACTTCTCCCCCTCCGCCTTCAGGCAGATCTTCGGGAGCTAGCCGTCCCGGCCGTTCCGCAGGCACCTCCGTCCGCCCTTCGGCCGCCTGCGTTCCCTATTCGCATTCCAGGGCCCCGCCCTCCCCCTGTCCTGGGGCTTCCGGCCGTGCGCCCGGGCCCCTCCGAAGGCTTTCCAGCCGTCCCGTCCCGCCCCTTTCTGGGACTTTTCCCGCTTTATCCCGCCCTCCCCGTTGCCCTCCGGAGCCACGGGAGGGCTTTTTCCTCTGGAAATCCCGGCCGCTTTCGTGTAATGTGGCCGCCTAGGTTTTCCCCCAGGCCCTGCCGGGGCCGACGCGCCCCGGACCGCCTTCCAAAGACTCAGGAGATTTCAAGTTCCATGGCCCTCAGAATCAGACTCGCCCGCCTGGGCGGCAAGAAGAAGCCCTACTACCGCCTGGTGGTCGCCGACTCCCAGGCCAAGCGCGACGGCCGCTTCATAGACATAGTAGGCCACTACGACCCCAAACCCGATCCCTACCTGCTGGACATCGACCGCGAGCTCCTCTTCAAGTGGCTCGAGAAGGGCGCCGTGCCTACCGACACCGTGGCCAGCCTGATCCGGGCCGACCGCCGGAAGAAGAGCGCCTGACCTTGACCGGGCTCGCTCGCTACCTGGCCGAGGGCCTGGCCGCCCGTCCCGACCGCGTTTCTGTCGCGCTGGACGCCTCCGGCCACCGGCCAGTAGTGGTAATCAGCGTCTGCCAGGACGACGTGCCCGAACTCTTCGGGAAGCGCGGCCGTACCATTAGGGCCATCCGGGCTCTGTACGCCGTTCTCGCGGCCAAGACCGGAAGGCGTTGCGACGTGAGCGTAAACCCCCTCCCCCCGGAGGAGGCACACTGAGCGCCGTGGGCAGGCCGGAAACGCATGATGACTGAAAGCCGCGCTCCCGCCGATCCCCGCGATCCCTCCGTTCCGTCCCCGGTCGGTCCGTCCGCGGCCGGGGGGCCCGCCCCATGGAAGGGACGGCGCCCCCGAAAGCCCCGGAACGGCGCTCCGGCGCCGGGCGGAGGGGAGTTTCCCGGCGGGCCGGCCGGTTGCGGCGTTGCGGCCGCTGGATCCGGCTTTGTCCAGGGATCTGGATCCGGAGTCGGATCTGGACGTGGATTCGGATCTGGAGCCGGACCCGTAGCCGGAGCCGCCCCTGCCGAGACCGGAGGGGAGGCCCCAGGGCATGCCGCCGACCGCCCTCCCTTGATCCGCCTGGGCCGCGTGCGCCGCCCCCACGGGATCCAGGGCGAGCTCCGCGTCGAATTTTACGGCGAGGAACCCATGAGGCTTCCCAGCGTCAACCGCTTATGCCTTGAGGCGCCGGACGGCGACGGTCTCGTCCCGGCAAGCGTGATTGCGGTCAAGCCGTCCCCTCCTGGAATACTCGTCAAGCTCAAGGGCGTGGACTCCCGCACGAAAGCCGAGAGCCTCCAGAACTTTTACATTTCCGTTCCCCGGAGCTCGCTCCCGCCCCCGGAGGAGGACGAGCTGTACCAGGCGGATCTCCTCGGCCTCCCGGTAGTGTCCGTTGACGGCAGGAGCCTGGGAACCGTGGAGAGCTTCGCTGACTACGGCGGCCCGCCCGTGATGACGGTCTCCTCGCCCTCCGGCGGCAGTTTCGCGATACCCTGGGCTGACGGCTTCATACGCGAGGGCGGCCCCGAGGAAGGGCGGGTGGTCGTGGAAGACGTCCCGGGCCTCCTGGACCAGGACTAGAAGCCGTGCGCTTCGAGGTCCTGACGCTCTTTCCCGGCCTTTTCGCGTCCTTTTTAAACGAGTCGCTCATGGCCAAAGCCGTGGCGAGGGGGCTCGTAACCGTTGAAATAGTGGACGTCCGCGGCTTCGCCCAGGGCAGGCACCGCGCGGCGGACGACCGTCCCTTCGGCGGCGGGCCCGGCATGGTGCTCATGCCCGGGCCGCTGTGCGCGGCGTTGGACTCGCTTTCGTCCGCCGGGGGCCCGGCGCCCCTCGTAGTCCACCTCACCCCCGCGGGCAGGCCCCTCAACCAGGCCCTTTGCCGCGAGCTTCTTTCCAGGCGCCGGCTGGCTTTGGTCTGCGGTCGCTACGGGGGGGTGGACAGGAGGGTCTCCGAGCTGTACCCCGGACTTGAGCTTTCCGTCGGCGACTACGTCCTGAACGGCGGCGAGGTCCCGGCCATGGCGGTCATTGAGGCGGTTTCGCGGCTCGTTCCGGGATTCCTGGGCGAGAAGGAGTCCCTGGAGTCCGAAACCTTCTCCGAGGGTCTCCTGGGGGCCCCGCTCTACACGCGGCCCCGGGTCTTCCGCGGGCTCGCGGTTCCGGAGGTTCTCCTCTCCGGGAACCACCGGGAGATAGATCTATACCGCCGCAGGGAAGCGCACAGGCTAACCAGGGCCGGGAGGCCGGATCTCCTGGACCCCGACATGGCCTCGCCCGAAACCGGACGCGAACCGCCCGGTAGCCCCGAAGGGGACGCCGGGTAGAGCCCGCCCCCCCCAGCCGGGCTCCCGTTCTTCCCTAACGTCGAGCCCTCGTGACTTTCAGGCTTTCCGCTCCCTCATCCGCCCCCCCTCTCCCCTCCTCCAGCCCCAGCCCGACCGCGCCTAGGAGCCCCGATCTTCTTAAACGGCAAGCCCGCAAGCATTTCCAGCGATTCTATCCCGCCCCCTCGAGCCGACGGGGGAGCGCATGCCGCGCTTGTCGGCCCCCCCCGCCGCGACATCGAAGACGCGGGAGGGCGTCCCGTCGCCGCTTACGCCGTCCCCGGTGCAGGAGAGGGGGGAGCAACCGCCAGGCCCGACCGTCCGTGCGGCGGGAGCGGGTAACGTCCGGGAAGCTTTTGCCATGCGGGGAATCTGATTCTGCGTCCTTGCTGCACTCGTGTTCGACCATCGAGGGCGGGCCGCCGGGCCAGCCGGGGATCGCGTCTCGCCGCTTGCGCGGGACCCGCCCCGTAAGCTTGAAAGTTGAGGCGTTGCCGAGCGCGAGTTCGCCCGCGAACCGCATGGGCGGGCGCGGAGAGGTCCCCGGTCGTCCTCGGAGGTCCTTGGTGCTCCTTGGAGCTGTCGGCGGGTTTTCCCTCGCTGGACATGCCCAGGGAGCACTTTCCTCGAGGCGCTTCCCCGCCGGCTCTGGGCCGATCCCTGCGAAGAGTTTCCCTTCCTTCTTCTTGACGTCCTGAGGAAAAGCCTAACCGCGTAGCGGTAAATGCCGCTCCTCGAGCGGCACCTGTTTGTTTGCCTTGAAGGCAGAAGAGGAGTCCACGCTGGCCGCGGCAGTCCCGGGCTTGAAGACGGCCAGTTGCCAATCCTCCAAGCATTGGCGGCATAAGGTCCGTCGTTTCCGGTCCGTCCGAAACCGAGGACTTCGGCAGCGCGTTATCCGGGCTGGCTTTATTCCGACCTTGGGGTTGCAACGCCGAAAAGAAATAAATCGAAGAATTGATCTGAAATCAAGAATGTTGTATAAATTGACTGGGCAATTCTTACGCCTCAACTATCTTGAAGGCCCAAAGCCGGAATGCGCACCAAATGACCAAGGATTTACCCGTTCTTCCCATTGGACTGGCAGACTTTGAAGACCTTAGGGAAAAACAGGCAGTCTACGTTGACAAGACGGAATATATCGCCGACCTTGAGAAAGCCGGCAAATTCATCTTTTGCGCCCGTCCCCGCCGTTTCGGCAAGTCCCTTACTGTGGATACGCTCGATGCCTTCTACTCGGGACGCAAAGATCTTTTCCAGGGACTCGCGGCTGAAAAAGAAATGTGCTCCCCAAATTTTTTAACCTGCCCTGTCATCAGGATGGACATGTCCGCTGTGGCTGGCGGCGACAGCAAGGAAACCTTGCAAGCCCTAATTATGGATCGTCTTGGAATTGTTGCCAAACGACATCAAGTATCCTTGCACGGTGTTAATTGCGCTAACGCCTTTTCTCGTCTTATTCGGGACGTCCATGAGGAGAGCGGCCAAAAGGCAGTCCTCCTTATTGATGAGTACGACGCCCCCGTCATAAACCTTGTCGGCAGGGACAAGTTTACTTATGATCAGAAATTGCTTTCCGATACGCGGAACATAATGCAGAAATTTTATACGCAGATCAAAGTTGA
>JAIRZX010000165.1 GCA_031267005.1 Deltaproteobacteria bacterium | reverse complement strand
CCGTCACCTCCAGGTCCGGCGCCCCGGAGCGGGCAGCCGCCCGCGAGACCGGCATCCAGTTCGTGCTCATACCGTCCGGGACCTACATCATGGGCGCCACCTACCAGAGGAGGGAGCGGGCCATGCCGGGGGAGAGGGCCAGGCACATGGTCCGGATCACCAAGCCCTTCTACCTCGGGCTCTACGAGGTCACCCAGGCGCAGTGGGAGCGGGTCATGGGCTCCAACCCCAGCCTTTCCAAGGGCGCGGAGCTGCCCGTGGAGTTCGTCAGCTGGTTCGACGCCCAGATTTTCGTGAACCGCCTGAACCTCCTGGAGGGATCGGGCCGCTACCGCCTCCCCACCGAGGCAGAGTGGGAGTTCGCCGCCAGGGCGGGAGGGAGGCCCCAGGTCTACTTTTTCGGGAACGAGCCGGGGGGCTTGGGCGACTACGCCTGGTACGAGGGGAACTCCGGGGACAGGACGCACCCGGTGGGGAAGAAGCGCCCCAACGCCTTCGGCCTTTACGACATCTACGGGAACGTGGCGGAGTGGGTGCAGGACCGCTACTCCGTAAGCTACTATGAGACGAGCCCCGCGTCGGACCCCTCCGGCCCGGAGACCGGGGACTTCCGGATCCAAAGGGGCTGCTCCTGGATAGGGGACGACTGGAACTGCCGGAGCTCCTCGCGGGAGCCCACGCTCCCGCGCTACCGCTTCAACCACCTGGGGCTGCGCATAGCCTGCACCGCAGGCGAGGCCGGGGGGCCGGAGGGGCGGGCGGAATAGGCGGGAAGGCCCGGCGGGCGGCGTCTCGCCCGGCGGGCGGCGGCCTCGGTCGGCGGGCTCTCAGTCTGGCCCGTCCGCCCCTTCCGGGGGCTCATTTTCCCCTTTCGACGGGTCATTCTTTTCAAATGGCCCGTCGCCCGTCGAACGGGCTTCGCCGTCGGCGCGGCCGACGGCAGTTGCGGCCTCCGAGTCGGCGGGAATGTTTCCGGCCTCAGTGGGGGCAGACAGGGCGGAAGATTCCGGCTCAGGAGGGCCGGGAGGGGCAACGGCCGCCGGATCGCCCCCCTCGCGTTGCGAATAGTCTTTTTCCAGGGGCGGTGCCTTGGAGTCTTGCCTTTTCAGGCCGTAGTCATCCTGGGCATCGGTAGGATCCGGGGACGAATCGGAACCCTCGCCTGTCGAACTGTCTGGGGGGGTTACGGCTCGTGCGCTGGCGACCCCGCCGGACGCGGCACCATCGGGGACGGCGCCGCCGTCCTCCGGTTCTCCGGAAAGAGTTCCGCCCGGATGGCAGCCGGCCTCCTCATGCGGGAGGCGCTTGCCGGCGGCGTCGGCGTCGGGTCCCGCCTGGGGATCGGAAGGGGCTCCGGCGGGAGCGCTTTCGGAACCCTCTGCCGAGGTTTGCCCCGCCGCGGCGTCGGAGCCGCAGCCAGCGTCGGCCTCTGGCCCTGGTTCGCCCGGCCGGGGAACGGCCTCTTCGAGTTTCACGCCGTGGGGATGTTTCTTAACGATTAGTATCGTGCGGTCGTCGTGCTCCCCAACGACCCAAAAGTTCAGCCAGTCGAGGAGCTTCTTCGACACGAGATCCAGTCCTGAGCTTCCGTCGAAGAGCTCGCCGCATCCGGGGTTTTCTTTGGAGCCCTTGTTGAGCTTCAAGTTCCAGAATTTATTCCACTCTTCAAAGGACAGGATGCTCGCCTCGGACGGGAAGAAAGGGTCGGTGACGCCGTCGGAGGCCAGGATCAGCGCCTCGAAGTCCCGGGGGAACGAGAACCGTACCCTGTCCAGCGGATTGACCGAGGCCTTTTCGGGGTCGAACTCTTCCCCCATCGTGAGGAAGCGGGTCTGCCCGGCGAACTCGCCCGAGTCGGGGACGCCCAGAACGTCCACCTCGTCGGCTCCGTTCGGGCCGTAGAGCGCGAGCCCGCCGTCGCCTATCCAGAAAGAGGCGATGAAGTGTCCGAAGCCGAATTTTTTGAAGGCGGCGAACAGGAGAGTCGTGTGGTAGTCTCGGAACGAGACAGCGTTTCCTGTTTTGGCGGTCCTGTCTAGGATCTCTGCGGCTACGGCGTTGTACGCCGCGAGGGCGGGTTCCAGGATATACCCGCCGAAATCCTTTGCCTTAACTTTTCCCTCAATTCCGTTGAAGCGCGGATCGGCGGGTTTTACGGAAACGTCGCTCCCGCGGGCCTTGTTGAAGTCCTCTATGGCGTCATTAAGAACGCCAGCCTTTCCCGCCTTATGCACGTCGGCCGCGAGGGCGAGGAACTTCTCGACGGACGTCTTGCAAGCAAGCTCGGATCCCTTGCGGGAGTATTTCGAGCTCCCGGCCCCGTCCGCCACGGCCACTGCCGTCCAGCCGGTGACTGGGTCGGTCTTCATGAAGAAGTTGTCGTCGCGCGGCTTGCCCACGTTGGCGTGCGAGCGGCCGCGGAGGCTGGCAGCTACCGCCGCGAGCTCCTCTCCCGGAATTTCAAGAAAGCCGGAAGCTGCGTGCTCTGTCTCGTAGCCTTCGAAGTCTTCGACACGCAGATCCTTCCACATGCTTTTCGGGTCCGGGGCGACGAAATACTCTTTTTCGAATGTGCAGAAGAACGGATCGCCGACGTTCTTCGAAACGAACTGCAACGTGAGGGGGCCGTCGAAAACCTTCCAGAATCCTTTCCTGATCTTGAAGTCGAACTTGTCGTCGTCGAGAAATATAACGGGGCAGGGGGTTCCGTCGTCGTGAGGAGGAGAGTCTGACTCGTTGGCTCCTTCCTGCCTGAAGAAGCCGTTGGTCCAGACGCGGGAGATCTTGAAAACTCCCTCCACGCCTAAGTGGCCGGTGTACTCCGTCTCCCGGTCGTATCTCCCGCCCATGTCCGGCAAGTTCTTTACCATGCGGACCAGGTTGTCGTACGCCTTCTGGTGGTGGTACGCGTCAAGCTCGAAGAGGATGGCCGGATTCGCGAATTTCAGCAGGTTCGCTATGAGGTCGGCGGGAGGCTTCTCTTGATAGGGCCGCTCCGGAGGGGGCGGAGAGTCCTCTGACTGGGGAAGGGAGGTCTTCACCTGGCCGCGCGGGTCGTCTCCAAGCCCGGAGTTATCGGGAGGTTCCATTATTCCGCCTGGCGCGGGCTTAACGGGCTGGCCGACGTCCTTGAAAGCGCCTGGGGGCTGCGTAGCGAACGTCGGATCAGTGTTTGGCTGGTTCCGGGTAGCTCTTTCTTGATTAAGGACGCCAATCCCCGTTCCGTCGGAAGCCTTAACGACCGCTGGCGCGTCGTTTCCGGTATCTTCGGCAAGCGCCGCAGTTTGCCCGGAAGGGTTTCCGGCTCCGGTGGCGTCTGCCGGCTTCGGGCCGGGAGCGGGCGGCTCCCCAGGCGCCTGTTCCGAGCGGGAACCGGCCTTGGAAGCGTCTCCGGGTTTGGAGTCGAGAGCAGACCGGTTCCCTGGAGGCATTCCGCCCAGCGAGAGTCCCTCTGCGGCTTTTTCGGGATTTAAGGCTTGCGGCGCGGGAACCTCTGGCGCTTGCTTGGCAAGCGAAACAGCCTTGGGGGCGTCTCCGGGCTTCGGGTCGGGAGCGGGCGGCTCCCCAGGCGCCTGTTCCGAGCGGGAACCGGCCTTGGCTGAGCCTTCGATACTTGCGGAGCCTTCGATCCCTAAAGCGAACGGCAAATCCCCCGAAGCTTTCCCGGAGCGGGAATCGGACTCGGCGCCTTCTGCGGGTTTCGGGGCTGGCGATGGCCGTTCCACCGGCGCCCGTCCGTCCGGGGGAGACTCAACGGCGGCGGATCCAGGGCCTGACGGCGGCCCCGGAAGCTCTCCAGGCGAATGCCCCTCCTGCGAAATTGCTTTAAGGCCGCCTTCAGGGGCAGGCCGCGACAGAACGCCCGCAACCAGTTCCACGGGGGGTGCGGGCGGAACCTCGCCTTCGTTCGGAGCGGACGGGTGCGGCGTTTCGAGGGATGGAGGGATCTCGGGGATTGCGGAAACGCCGGTCGGCGCCTCATTTCTTACTTCGAATACGCTGTCCGTGAGACTCAGCCACTCGCCATCGCCATCGCCCTCGAACCAGGCCTCGCCGGCGTCGCAGTCAGGGGGCTCGCCGAGGGATGGCTCGGTAACGGGCTCTTCGCAGAAATCGCCCTGGGGCCGCCGCCCTTTAACGAACCAGAGCTGAAAAGTGTCAACTGTTTCCTTCAAGTATTCTACTATCTTTTCGGAGCAGGACTCGGGAGAGTCGTGCGCGTCATGCTTGTCCAGGGTGTCGATGGCCTGGAGCGCGGGACCGGACCGGACGGGGGAGCCTTCAAGGGAGGCGCGGCAGGAGCTGATGAACTGCCTGTTGGAAGCCTTGAGCCCGCCTGGGCCGGAGTCGGCGGTTTCTTTCTTCTTTTTGAAATACAGGACTGCGGCATTCAGGAACTCCTTCATGCCTTCCGGAGCCTCCTTGCCGCGCATGGAAGGCTTCATCTCCTTAAATTCGACTAAGGCATTCGAAAAGGACGAATAGACCGGACTGCCGGTTCCAAACAACTCGTCTAGTTCAAACATGATTCCGTCGAGCTTCAGCACTATCCAGTCGATGTCCGGTTTTTTTTCCATTGCGCCTTCCGCCGTCGTTATCTTGCGTTTCCTGCGAGTTCGGTTCGCTTGCCAGCCGGTGCGGGGCCGGGCGGAACCCGGCGTGGGAGCGAGGGCCCGGCCGCGCCCGGCCTTGTTCCTTTCGGCCGGGGAAGCGCGGGGGGACGGGAAAACCGATTCGTCGCCCCGCTGGTGGCTCTGGCAGGGGCGGGGGGGTTCCGGGCCCGTCCCGCGCCATTTTGGGCCCGTCCCGTGCCCGAGCTGGCTTCCGCGCGGAAAGCTCCAATGCCCTCCGCCTCCGCCTCGGCTTCGGCCCGGATGCCCTCCGCCTCGGCTTCGGCCCGTAACGGCGGAGCGGGCGGCGGCCCATTCCGGCGCGGTCAGAACGTGATTTTCAGTTCCGGCGGGGGAGGGGGCAGGTCTTCCGTAACTACGCTCCCGCTCTGGCTCTGCCTGGCGAAGGCCTGGGAGACCCACTGCCAGAACTTGGAAAACGAGTTCGAATCCATGGTTTCCAGGGCCACCACGTCCGTGCAGAAGCGGGACAGGGGCTCCTGGCGGGCCTTGGGTCCCGCGGCGCAGCCTATGATTCTGGAGAAGCGGTAGCCTTTCACGGCCTCGCACATCCTGCCGAAGAGGAGCGTGTCGGAGGGCGACCCGTCGGTCATGACCACCGCCACCGGCAGCCAGTCGCCCTTGACGGCGGGGGTGGACCGGGTCACCTCCATGTCGTAGCGGGACAGGAGAAGCTCCATGGCCTCGCCCAGGTTGGTGGGGGAACTCTGGAGCTCCGGTATCTCCGGGAGCGATGCCTTGTCCACCTCGGTCAGCGGCATCAGGACCCTGGCCTCGCGGTCGAAGGTTATGACCGAGACGTGGGCGGTCTCAAGGGCGTAGGGGTCCTTCTGGAGGGCTTTGAAGAGGGCTTTGAGGCCCACCTTGACGGCCTCGATGGGCTCTCCGCGCATGGAGCCGCTGGTGTCCACGAGGATATAGATGGGGAGCTTTCTCATCTTGCGCGTGGCCTCTCCCGCCCGCGGGGGCCTGGAAGGCCGGGCGGGCCGTGGCGTGGGGTGGCGGGAACGGTCTCCCGGAGGGGGAGGGCGGGGGCCGGCGTTCCTTAAGGAGGGGGAGTGCGGCTGCGGCGGGCTCCCGAAGGGCGGGGATGGCTACGGGCCCATGGCGTGGGAGTACGGCGGGGCGGACGGGCTTCCGGAAGGGAAGGGCGGCCGCTGGTTCCCGGAGGGGAAGGCCGACGGCGCGGACTGGCTTGCGGATGGGGAAGGCCGACGGCGCGGACTGGCTTGCGGATGGGGAAGGCCGACGGCGCGGACTGGCTTGCGGATGGGGAAGGCCGACGGCGCGGACTGGCTTACGGATGGGGAAGGGCGGCTGCTGGCTTACGGATGGGGAAGGGCGGCTACTGGCCTCCGGATGGGGAAGAGCGGCGGGTACGGGCT
>JAIRZX010000520.1 GCA_031267005.1 Deltaproteobacteria bacterium | reverse complement strand
CCAGGAGCGAGAAGCTTATGTTCTCCCAGAGGTGCCAGGCCGTCTCCCTGGAGAGCCTGATGAACGCCGGGATCTTCCTCAGATCGTCGTCCATGATGGCGACGTCGGAGGTCTCGATGGCGGCCCCGGTCCCCGCCGCCCCCATGGAGAAGCCTATGTGGGCCTCGGCCAGGGCCGGGGCGTCGTTTATGCCGTCCCCGGCCATGCCGACCAGGCCCCTCGCGCCCAGCTCGCGGACGATCCCGAGCTTGTCCTCGGGCAGGAGGCCGGAGCGGTACCCGAGCCCGCCCACCTTGGCGGCGACGGACGCCGCGGCCGACTCGTTGTCGCCGGTGAGCATGACGGTCTCCACGCCCATGCGGCCGAGTTCCTCGATGGCCTCGCGGCTCTCCGGCCGGAGCTCGTCCTCGGCGGCGAAGACTCCCAAGACGCGCCCCGGTTCGAAAAGCGCCACCGCGCTCTTTCCCTGGGACTCGAGTCGGCGAACCGTCCCTTCGAGCTCGGGGCCGGAGACGCCCATCCTCCTGGCGAGCCTCAGGTTCCCCAGGTACATCTCGCGCCCGGCCACGGTTCCGGCCGAGCCCTCCCCCGGAAGGGCACGGAAGCCTTCCACGTCGAGGACCCCGTTGTGGTCGAGGCCCAGGCCCTGGAAGACCGCCCGGGAAACTGGGTGGTCCGAGCGGAAGGCCAGGCTCCCCCCGAACAGCCTCAGTTCCTCGTACGACGCGCCGCCGCGGGGCTCGGCGTCGGTCAGCGCCGGGCGTCCCATGGTCACGGTGCCGGTCTTGTCGAAGGCCAGGATCTTGAGCTTCCTGCCTTCCTCAAGGAAGGTGCCGCCCTTGACGAGGAGCCCCTTGCGGGTGGCGGCGGCCAGCCCCGAGACGATGGTGACGGGGGTGGAGATGACCAAGGCGCAGGGGCAGGCGATGACCAGTGTGACAAGGGCCCTGTAGACCCACTCCAGCCAGGGGAACCCGAAGAGGAGCGGGGGCAGGGTGCCGATGAGGAGCGACGCGGCGAATACCGAGGGCGTGTAGATTACGGCGAAGCGGTCCACGAAACGCTGGATGGGGGCCTTGGTGGCCTGGGCCTCCTCGACGGCCTTCAGGATCCTCGCCAGGGTGGAGTTCTCGAAGGGCTCGGTGGTCACGTACTCGAAGGAGCCGGACTCGTTTACGGTGCCCGAGTAGACCGGGTCCCCGGGGCCCTTCTCGGCTGGCTTGGACTCGCCCGTTATGGGGGCCTCGTTAACCGCGCTGGCGCCCGAGACGACCTTCCCGTCAAGGGAGAGCTTCTCGCCTGGGCGCACCCTTACGATGGATCCCACCGGGACCGAGGAGGCCTTGGCCTCCCCGAAGGTCCCGTCGGGGCCCTTGACGGTGGCCATCTCGGGGGCGGATTCCACCAGCCCGGATATGGCCTTGCGGGCCCGGCCCAGGCTCCTGTCCTCCAGCGCCTCGGCCAGCGTGAAGAGCACCATGACCATCGCGGCCTCGGGGAAGTCGCCTATGAGGACGGCGCCGGTCACGGCGAAGCTCATCAAGGCGTTCATGTTGAGATCGAAGCGCCGGATGGCCGACCAGCCCTTTCTGTAAGTGTCGAAGCCCGCCAGGATGATGGCAACTGCGGCCAGCGCCAGGGCCACCCACAGGGAGCCCAGGAACAGGTGGGCGGCCTCGGAGCACCCGGCCGCGATCGAGGCCGCTATGAGCTTCTTCCACTCGGTCTTGTCCTCGGCGACCGGTGCCTCGGCGCCGTCCTCGAGGGGGACCGGGTTCATTTCGATGGAGTTTAAGGCGTCCACCACCCCGCCGAGGGACTTGAGATCGTGGCGGACGGTGAGCACCCGGCTCAGGAGGTTAAACTCCAGGCCCTTCACGCCCTCCATGCCCTCGAGCCGGTCGCGGATGAGCTTCTCCTCCACCGGGCAGTCCATGTTGGAGATGACGTAGCGGGCTACGGTCCCGCCGAGCCGGGCGTGCGCCAGGAGGGGGGCCGCCGGCCCTCCGGCGCAGGCGGGGCAACAGGCGGTTCCGGCGTCAACGCTCCCCGGGCCCGGCCCGGCGGAGCCGGAGGTCCCGAACCCGCATCCGTCGGGCGTCATGCCGATGGAATGCAAGGCCTCCTCCACGCCAGCGAGGGACGCGAGTGAATGGCGGACAGTAAGCTCGTTCGCCTTGAGGTCGAAGCCAAGGCCCTCGACGCCCTCCATGCCCTCTAGCCTGTCCCGGACGAGCTTCTCCTCATAGGGGCAGTCCATGGCCGGTATGACGTAGCGGGCCTCGGACGCCTCCCCGGCGGCTCCGGGCTCTGGGGCGGAGGCGGGCCCGCCAGCCTGGAGGGCGCAGCTGCCGAAAGGCGGGGCTGCCCAGGAGGCGGCGGCGGAAACTCGGCCTGGGCCCGACGGGGCCATGCCGATGGAAACCAGCGCCTCCTCCACGCTGCTCAGGTCTGAGAGGGAATGGCGGACCACGAGCTCGTTGGCCCCAAGGTCGAAGGCCAGGCACTCCACGCCTTCCATGCCCTCGAGCCTGTCGCGGACGAGCTTCTCCTCGCAGGGGCAGTCCATGGCCGGTATGACGTAGCGGGCCTCGGACGCCGCCCCGGCGGCATCTGTGCGATCGCGGGAGGGGCCGCTGGACCCTACCGCCAGGAAAGGGCGCTCCTCGGTAGGTATCCGCCTGTAGGGAAAATCGATGACTAGCCCGGGCTCGGGCTCTGGCTCCGGGCCGGGAGCCGTCACTCCGAAGCCGTCTGTGTCAAGAAGCGTGAGGGCGGCGCCGCCGCCAACGGGGCGCCCGGAACCGCTGATCCCGGCCGGGGGGAACGGGAGGGCGGCGGCCCCGAGCAACCGCGGACCTGGAGGGTCTTCCCCCGAACCGTCCGTTCCCTCCGAGGCGGCCTCTCCGCCCTCCGCCCTGGGGGCGGCGTTCGCGGCCAGGACGGGGCCGTGCCCGGACCCGCGGCCGAGGCCGTGATGATGGTGGTGGTGGTGGCCCTCCTCGTGGACCATCCCGCAGATCTCGCAGTACTGCATTTTCGCGCTCCTCGCGGTGGTTTGACGCGGATTGTCCCGCTGGAGTATTATCGTCATTGTACCCGCTATAAGGTCAAGGGGGCGCGGCCGTCCGGGCGGAAAAAAAATCCCCAGGGAGGCATCTGGATGTACAGCATAGGCAAGCTGGCCGCCCTGTCCGGCGCAAAGGCCGTCACCGTCCGCTTTTACGAGAAGTCGGGGCTGCTCGCGAGCCCCAAGCGCCTGGAAAACGGCTACCGCTCTTACTCCGAAGGCGACCTGGAGACGTTGCGTTTCATCCGCCACACACGGGGCCACGGCTTCACGCTTGACGAGGTGAAGGAGCTCCTGGCCTTGCGGGCCGCCCCCGAGGCCAGCTGCGGGCTGGTGGACGCCATAGCGGCCCGCCACGTCGAGAAGCTGGACGAACGCCTGAAGTCCGTAGCGTCCCTCCGGGACCAGCTCCTGGATCTCCAGAGCAGGTGCCCTCCCGGAGGCAAGGCTTCGGAGTGCGCCGTCCTGCGGGGGCTCATGGACCCCTCCGCCTGCCCCTGCGGCGTCGAGTGGCTCCCGGCCGAAGGCAAGTACAACATCGGGAAGCTCGCATCCCTGGCTGGGACCAAGGCCGGGACGGTGCGGTACTACGAGAGGGCGGGGCTCATGAAGCGCCCCGAGCGCCAGGGGAACGGCTTCCGCCGCTACTCCGCGAGGGACCTCGAGCGGCTGCGTTTCATCCGCCACTGCCGGAGCCACGGGTTCACCCAGGAGGAGACGAAGGAGCTGCTGGCCCTGCGGGAGGCCCCCGAGGCGAGCTGCGGGCTGGTGGACGAGATGGCGGACCGCCACGTGGCCAAGCTGGACGAGGAGATACGGTCCCTTAACGGACTCCGCGGCCAGCTCGTGGAACTCATGAACAGGTGCCCCAAGGGTGGCACGGTCTCGGAGTGCGCCATCATGCGCGGGCTCATGGACCCCTCCCTCTGCCCCTGCGGCGGGGCGGCCGCCAATAGCGGCGCCGCCGAAACCCCCGCCGCGGGCCGGGACGGCAGCGGGGGTCCAGCGGAGTCCCCCTAGGGCGACGCGCCGCGCCCGGCCCCCGGAACACGGAGCCGGTGCTGCCGGGCTTAGTCGGCCTCGGCTCGGGCGGCGTGCTGGCGGCGACTCGGGCGAAGGGCTGGCATAGCCTCGGACGGATGTCAGGCAAACCTTCCGACAGAGGCAAGGCATCTCCTCGGGCGGAGGCAAGGCAAAGCTTCCGGCGGAGGGCCGCCAGGTCCTTTCGGTCCTCGCCGCAAGGGATAGCCAGCCTTGACGGAAGGCCTGCCGAGGCCGGGCGCGAATGCGTGTCCACCTCGGCCGCCCGCGGCCGCCGCCAGAAACGCCTCAGCCTGGCCTGGCCCCTGAAGCGCGGCCAGCATGGACCCGCCAGCGCAGCCGCGTCCCACGCAGGGCCCGCCGCCCGGTGCCCGGAGCGATTTCGCGATCCGACGCCATGGCCCTCCTGGTTGCCGAGGCCTGGACGAAGCATGCGGGAAGGCCGGCCCTGCGGGCGGGCGCGGAGCGCCGTCGGCTTCGCCCGCGGGGGCCCCTTGTTTCAGCCATGAAGGAGGGGCCGCCCGGGGCCGCTGGGGGAGCTGAATGGTTACGGGAATTTATATGCTGGTATGT
The DNA here is from genome assembly GCA_031267005.1 of Deltaproteobacteria bacterium. Lineage (GTDB taxonomy): Bacteria > Desulfobacterota > Desulfarculia > Adiutricales > Adiutricaceae > JAIRZX01. The sequence continues at coordinate 1,101 of JAIRZX010000520.1, read as the reverse complement.
TCTTGTTTTAGGCACAACTCACTGTCCCGTCGATTAATTACGGGCGCTCCATTCATCATGTAGAACGGTTACGGCTAATCAACGAAATTTGAAAGGATATTCCTGAGCTGGGTCCCTTTGACCTCCCTCTTGCGCCAGCGGTATGGTTTAGGGTCGTTGTTGTGGTAGTCCCTGTAATCTGCAACGGCCTGATCTACCTCATCGAGAGTGCTGAAGGAAGCGCCGTTCAGGAAAGGGCGGGTGAACTTGCCAAGATACACCTCCGCGAGGTTGAGCCAGCTGGCGGAGGTCGGAGTGTAGTGAAAGAAAACGTTCGGGTGTGATACGAACCAAACGTCACAATTTTTATGTATGCAATAATTTTCCATCACAATATGAAGCTGAAATTTTCCGTCCTTGATGCTCGGAATTGTCTCTACCAAATAATTCATGAAGTCGAGGAATTCGATCCTCCTCTTCCTGGGGTATGTCTTAGTGTGCGCTATTCCGGACTGTATCTCCAAAGCCACGAACATGTCGAGGTGTCCGTGGCGGGTGTAGGTGCTTTTCACGGCCCTGGCGTGACCTCCGCTGCGGGTGCGGACCCAGCCAGCATACCTCTCGATAGCCTGAATTCAGGCCTTCTCGTCGGGCGCTATGACTACGGAACCCTCGGGGGAGTCCATGTACTGGCTTAGGACTTCCGCCGCCTTGTCGTAGAACAGGGGGTCATTGCTGGCGCACCAGGTACGCACCGGTCCGAGGCGTATGCTCGCCGCCCGGATAATTTTCCCGATGATGTCGTCGGGCACTTCCAGCTTCTCCGAGAGCGCCTTGGCAGTCCACTGGGAAGCACCGTGGGGAGGCTTCTCCCCCAGCGTTTTCAATACATTGAGAGCGAACTCCTAATAATTGTGAGTCCGCAGCCTTCCGGAACGGTGGACGTCAAGCAACCCGACAAGCCCGTGCAAAATGAACCGCTTCCTCCACTTCGCCAGGTATTGGTATTATGCAGAATTCTGTTGATGGCTGAAAAAGGGTCAAGGCAACGAGCCCTCTCATGTCAGGGCGGCGCTCGGCGGCAGGGCGGGCCTCATCATGACATGTTATGTGTATTAGCTT
>JAIRZX010000587.1 GCA_031267005.1 Deltaproteobacteria bacterium | reverse complement strand
AGGATGGATGGAGAAGAAAGTGTAGTTTTAAAAAAAAAGAGATGTTACAAGAAATCGGAATAAAGATTAAAAAATGGAGGTATTACAAAAATTCCATAGTCACCATGCTTGGAAGAGTCCCATATGGGAGGGTCGCGTTAAAAAGTTCTTCCCTGTAGGATTAGGATGGCGCTTAAGTCGCTAGGCAATAAAGGCCATGTCTATCCTGTTGATTAATTATTATGTGTCCCTTCCCTTCCCTTCCCTTCCCTTCCCTTCCCTTCCCTTCCCTTCGATATGACTATAACAGCTATGCTCAAAACAACAAATGAAGCCTGTTTAGCCGACTCATATGAAAATGCCCCGGACCGGTCGATGGAATCAGGAATAAATATTAGCGACGACACTATTCATGCAGTAATAAATACTATTGGCGGAATAGTTTTAGATAACGAGAGAATAACAGCGGATGAAGCCGTAAATAATTTTTAAAATAGAACTTGGTTATTTCCTCCACATAAAAAGCCAGGCATATTGTATTTTGAAATTACCGGATCTATGGTGGATACCAAAACTATGAAGGAAACAAAATGAAATATTCCATCAGACGCAACGGGAGCGCCTAAATTTCATGAGATTTTGAGATAAAAAGCCAAGAGCAGCCAGTCAAACAATCATCCTTGAGGGAAAATAAACTTGGCATGGCTTTTTCTGATGAAAACTTGTTTTGGTGGACAGATAAGCATGGCGAGAAACAACATAGAATACTTAAAAAAGACTATGTCTCATACATAGGCGAAGCAACTGAGTTCAGTTTTCGTTTCCATGGCTAAACCACCAGAACCATTGGGTTAGTCCAGGATTAGAGCTGGCTTGGTTCGCCTTCAGGCGTAGCGGGGGGCACCTTTGGCGGGAGCAAGGCGGCAGCGGCCTAACCCCGGCGGCATATGTCCTGGCAGGGAGCAACATACCTTTCCCGGCCCGTGCGCCGGTCAAAACCAATCCGCTTCGAGAAGTCAGAACAGCGGATCCGACTCGGACCGCGGGGCGGCCGGGCGGTTCCGCCTGAAGGCGGCCGTGCCGAAGTGAAGTCCGGCGGGAGCTTGGGCGGGACCCCCTTCAGCCGGTCCTCTGCGCTGGCAAGCCGTATCCTGGGGACCGGAACGGACTTGCCGCCCGGGGGCGAGCAGGATCCGGCGCCCGAGGCCTCCGCCATCATGGCCTTAGTGGGTTTCACGAGGGAGATGAAGGGGCCGGCGGCGGCCTTCCCGCTCTCCGCGGCGCCCAGGAGGCCGCAGGCCATGGCGGGGGAGAGGTTCTCGCCGCCCTTGACGGGGACGATTATCCGCTTCAGTTTGGCCTGGGGCCCCTCGTTGTTCACAGAGCATCACTCCGGCCGCGCCCTTGTCGGCCCCCATGCGGGGCTCGCCGCCCAGGGGGCGGGGGCGGACGAGCGAACCGGCCCAGAACTGGAACTGGCGCCTGTCGCTGGCGGCTGGATCGCGGGCCGCGGCCCGGTCTCGTCGGTCCACGCCCGGGTGTCCTCGAAGGCGGCGGCCTGGGCTTCGGCGTCGAGGTAGACGTGTACAGGCGTTTGGAGTTAAAGGGTGGGGGCCAGGTAGACGAGGCCGACTGATTAGTAAGGCGCGCTCGCGGGGCACTTGGAGGTTGACGCCGAAATGGAGGCTGCGGACGTGGCCGGGCATGGGAGGGTCGCCGCGGACGTACGGTTCAAGCGGATTGGGAAAACTGGAAAAGAACCGCCTCGAGCGGCGGGCCGGGAGGGGCGCCTCGAGCGGCGGGCCGGGAAGGGCGGCCGGCCGGAGGCCGCTGGCGCGCTGAGGCCGATGCAGGGCATCCCCGGGGCGCCGCGCGTCAATGGCCCGGCACCGTCTCGAGCCAGTCTTCGATGGAGGCCGCGCAGTCGCGGAAAAAGGCGTGGAGGTTCTCTTCGCAGATTCCCCCGTCGAAGTCCAGGTCCATCTCAAGCACGGCCTCCCCGCCCTCGTCTATGTAGGTCCTCGAGAACTCCCGGTCGTCGTTCCAGAAGTTCACCGCGGCTTCGGAGGCGCCTTCCCCACGGGACCTCATCTGGACGTTCAGGTGCGTGCCCCCCCTGCCGACCGTGACTACGGCGCTCCCGCCTTGGAGCTTCCATACGACGGCGTCGCCGGAAGCGGAGCCGCTGACCGGGGCGGCCGCCGGCCCGAGGGCAGCGTCGAAGCCTTCCCTGCGCATGGCGTCGGCCGCCTGGCCCAGGGACGGCAAGTTAAGCGGGCGGCATTCGGCTTTGCCGCCCGCAGAACTCCCGCCGCCGCCATCGGAGCAGGCCGCTGCGAGCAGGGAGGCGGCAATGGCCGCCGCCAGGAATGCCTTGTTCATGCGCAGTTTATCTCGGCGGCCGGGCCGAGGGGCCCGGCGGCGGTTCTAGAGCCTGGAGGGATTGGAAGGGACGGGGATGGCCCGTGACGGGAGCGGCGTGGCGGGGGCCCTGAACGGTCCGGTCCGGGGCGGGCTGGGCCTGGATCCGGCAGGGCGGGGAAGGCGGCGCCCCGAACCGGACGTCCCTGAACCCCGGCGGCGGCCGGGCTGGCCTAGGGCGTCCTTTCCAGCGCGTCCTTCCAAATGCCGTTCGAGGCGAGGCAGGTTTCCAGGAAGTTCTTGAGCCTCTCCCTGCATACGCCGCCCTCGAGGCTGAGGTCCATGTACAGCCCCGGATCGCCCTCGCTGTCCGTAAAGGCGCGGGAGAAGTAGTGGTCGCGGTTCCAGGCGTTCAACTGCTCGAAACTGGCCTCCCCTTCCGCGTAGGCGCCGTAGTAATGGAGCCGCGTGCCGTTGCTGGATATGCGGACCGAGGACGCGCCGCCGGTGTGCGTCCAAATGTAGCCGTAGTTCCGCGCTAGGCCGGGCAACCTGTCAATGTCGTAGCCCTCGGCGCGCATTAGAGCGCCCAGGGTCTTTACGGTGACTTTGTAGACGGGATCGCAGCCCTCGGCCAGGAGGCGGGGCGGGAAGAGGAGGGCCGCGGCCATGAGGGCCGCGGCGCATCCGGCGCAAAACGCCGGGGCTAACGCGCGGGGGCTTGTCAACTCGTTTGCCTTTCGGGAACTCGCCCGCCCGTAAACGTCCCCCCGGCCGGGCCGCTTCCCCCGGGCCGGTTCGGCCCGGGGGCGGGACCGCCGAAGGAGCGCGGGCGGGGGGGGCCTGAAGCGGCCGGGGGGCCTGGGGGGCCTGAAGCGGCCTGGGGGGCCTGAAGCGGCCGGGGGGGCCTGAAGCGGCCGGGGGGCCTGGGAGACCTGAAGCGGCCGGGGGGCCTGGGAGGCCTGCAGCGGCCGGGGGGCCTGGGAGGCCAGAAGCTGACGGGGGGGACCTGCGCCGAGGGGGCCTCCAACGGAAACTAA
>JAIRZX010000455.1 GCA_031267005.1 Deltaproteobacteria bacterium | reverse complement strand
GCTTAAGAAAAACATGGGCAAGATACCTGGCGCGAACCGGCTTGATCCTTCGGGCGAGAGCAAGGCGGCGAAGCTGGCGGAGAAGCTCCAAAAAGAAAAGGGCGAGAACTACTACCGTTCCCTGGTGCAAACATGCCTGTGGATGGCCGGGGCTAAAGTCACCCCCGAGAAACCGGAGAACCTAGGCCGTCTCGATCTGGAGGTTGTCTACGGATCCCTGACGTACGTTATGGAACTGAAAATTACGGAAAACGCCAAAGGGGCGGCTGCGGCGTCAAGGTCCGGAATGGACCAGATTCACCGGAGAGGTTACGGAGGCGCCTCGGAAACGCCCGTCCTGGTGTCGCTTGCCATCGGCAAAGCGGAGAGGAACATAGTAGGGTGCATCTTCAAGAGGAACGGACGCGAGACGGCCTTAAGGATTGAGGCCGGTACATGCGTAACCCCACCTGCCCCCACCGGTGACGGCCTGGGGTAGACAAGCGCCCTTCCGAAGGGACGCACCGTTTTTTGGGTCTTCACAACAATGCATGTCCGGGTGGGCAAAGCCTAAGTGATTAAATTTATTAAAATAACTTTCGCATAACACCTTAAAACACAAAGTGTTTTATCAACTTTGGTTTAATAAATTCATTAAATCTGTATATTTTGTAAAACGGCTTCTGGCACACGCCTTTCAAACTAAATGAAAAATACAGCACAACATCTTGTGGCATCGGATCAAGGTGGGCCGCAAAAATGCCTGGAGGGGAGTAACGGTCGGGAGGAGGACCTGAAGGGTTGGATGAGAAAAGGTGAGGGCTGGAAGGAAAGTGTCCGGTATCCTGGAAGACGGGAAAACAGAGGGGCGGGGGGGCAATTCTCCGACCCGACCTGAGTCCAGCCGATGGTCCCCTGCATATGGTATAGCTCGCTAGTTGAGATATCGTTTCTCCCTTTCGTGAGACAATATACATCCCCGGCGAACTTACGCATGTTTTATGTCAAAAAACCTCGCCTTTTCCCCCGCGCCCGCCCGGCTGGCCCGGCGCACTCGTTTCAGCGAAGAGCCGAAATTGACGCTGCCTCGCCTGAAGTATTCCTCAGCCAGTAAGGCCGCCTGGCGGTCAGGGATTAAGCCAACGCCGCGTAAGCCGCGGATTGTCCTGACCGCGAGGCCCGCCATGACCGAACCCAAGCTCCGGACCTGGTCCGGCAATCCCGAGTTCCAGAGTCTGAGCCTGCAGGCAAAGTCAGAGCCTACAGGCAAATCCCTGCTGAAGATCAAGGATCTGCCTTAAGCGCCCGGTTCCAGGCACCGGGCCGTTTACGCGTCACGGGCTACGGAGCGGCGCGTCCAGCCAGAAGAAGCGGCCCCGGCGGCCGCGGACTGACGGACGGCGCAGAGGCCGCGCTGGAGGTGAAGGCTGATGCGGTGCCGGTCCCGGCGGTTCACACGCAGTCGGCGAACTTTTCCGCCGCCTTCAGGCACCCCCTCCAGAACTCCACGTCCAAGGGCCCCATGCCAGCTTCCGACAGGATGTCCTGGGGGGACGCGGAACCGCCCCTGGAGAGGATCCCGAGAAACTTCGGGACGAAGGCGGCGCCCTCGCACTCGTAGCGCTCCCAGAACGCGAAGGCGAGGAGGGTCCCGAAAACGCGGTCGTAGTGCATGTACGGCGCCGCGAGGTGCCGGGTCAGCCCCGGGATGGAGTAAACTCCCCTGGGGTAGGAGACCAAGTCGCCCAGCTGCCTGGTGAGCAGCCTGCGGTAGAGTTCAATGAGATAGTCGGTGATCCCTTCGCGCTCGCCGAGCGTCCTCAGCTTCTTGAAGGCCTCCAGGTGGAAGAGGGCCATGGTGGCGCCGCTCACGCACCTGTCGTAGGCCTCGCCCATGAACAGGCAAGCCAGGGCCCTGCGGCGCTCCGGGCGGCGCTCCCCGTCCATGAGGGCGCGGAACAGCAGCGTCTCGGCAAACGAGGCGGCGGCCTCCGCCATGGGGGCGGACGGCACGAACTGGAGGGCGCCCGCCGGCCCGGCCGCCATGAGGTGCGCGGCCTTCATGAGCTGGCGGGCCAGGGCGAAGACGGACTTGTAGCCCGCGAGCTGTTCCGAGTACACCCACGGGGCCTCGCCGGGGGGGGCGGGAAAAGCGAACGAGGCCACCTCGGTTCTGGCGGAGGGCCTGTCCATGGAGAGCCTTCCCTCGGCCTGGACCCTCGCCGCGAAATCCCCCAGGGCCGGGTCGAACCCGGCGAACAGGGAGATCACGGTCGAAAGCGACTTCCGGGGCGAGACTGGCGCGGGCGGGTTCCCGGGGACCGTGAGAAGCTTGGCCACGGTGAGCTTCCCGCGGCCCAGGAGCCCGGCCTTCCATTGGAGGTGCCCCCTGAAAGCCTGAGGCCCATCCTCGCTCGCCACGCGGAGCATGGCGTCGACGGCGGGGGTCGACAGGCCGCGCTCCCGGTCGTCGAGTTCCCGCGGGTGCCGCATCAACCCTGCCCTCTCCATGTTTTCCCACAGCTGGACGGCCTCGGCGAAGCCTTCCGCCGCCTTCAGCTCTTCCCGCGAGAACTTGAAGTAGATGGAGTACAGAGCTATCGCGTTTTCCATCCGGAAGTAGATCCTCTCCGACCAGTCCCATCCCGGCGGGAGCCCGGGGACGGGCGGCCTCAGGCGCCCGAGGTAGTAGGCGTGTCCCGGCGATGCCTTGACGAGCTCGCCCGCCCGCCCCTCCGGCAGGGCCCTCCATGCGCTCTCGAAGGAGCCTATCGAGTCCCGAGCCTGGCCCAGGGCTTCAGCCGCCAGGGGGTACGTGCCCTTAGGAACGGGAAAGCCCCTCCTCCCGAAATTCTGGACTTCCCCGATCCACTCGTATCTCAGCGACCGGGCGCGCACG
>JAIRZX010000424.1 GCA_031267005.1 Deltaproteobacteria bacterium | reverse complement strand
AGTAAATATGACTAAATTTAAACCATAAATAAGACTTAATTTGATTATAATTCAAAAAATTTATTATCAATTTTCATTGAATTTTTTTTCGCAACAACTATGAGCATTAATATGTTGTTCTGTATATTTTATTTGAACTATGACTATAAAATATTGTATCATTTATATTATACTATTTCAATATATTTGAATATCAATTTTCATTCATGTTGCCTACCAATAATCATTAATATATGCATATTACGAAAAATATTAATACAAATTATTTAAACAATTGTTTTGTGTTAGATTAAATTTTCAATTTAATATTAATTAGTAATATTACTTAAATTTCAAATAGGTATAAGATATATTACAGCACAAAAATTGATATCCAATAATAAATTTATAATTTATAAATCTATTCAAAAATATTTTGTCGTTATTGATAATAGTGTTTAGTCGATGACGCCTGGATTGCCATAATATTGCCATTGCTGATAAATATTAGAATAATATCTCAGAAATGACTATACCGTATATGAATTGAATACCCGCCAATTTCTAATATTTAGATTCAATGGCAATAACCTTCGATTGTGACATGCAGACGAAGGGAGCCATATTCTTCGGCGTCTGAAGTGTCGCTTGGCTACTCCACGCCGCAGATGTAACCGTTCGCGGGATATTTTATACAACCCCAAAGCCGAAATTTTAATCAAAACTCTAAATCTCGATGGTTCTTCCCAAGCCGATACACTTAACCCATCATGAACCATTTCACTGATACCAGGCATAATAATGATTCCATTCGATAGTGCCCGGGACCTGAATCAGTCCCCAGGTTCCATCATCAAGCGAGTACGTTCCTGTCAAGCCCTCTGATTATCAGTCAGAACTAATCCTTTCCAGGCCCTGACACTGTTGGTTGCCTTGGAGGTGGGTTCTTCCCGTTGGTTCAGATTATGCGATTTCGCGTTTTGTCATAAGGACAGGGATCTCCCTTGGCTTCCGGGAAAGGGCATTTGCCGGCAGCCATCGTCAGCTCGAGGTCCGTCCGGAAGGCGCCTTGGCCCTCCGTCCGGGAGCTTTCGCCCTGGCTTCAGAGCCCCCTTGCGGTCGGCCTTCGCTCTCGCGTGGCTGGCAAGACTCGGGGAGGGCTGGCGGGTTGCTTCCCGGGAAGCTGTGAGGCCCCGTCCTGGGGCAGCCCCAGAATCCCGCGTGGCGGACCCTGAGACTTCCGAGAGGGTTGCCTGTGGGCCTTCTCGGCGGCGGGAGCGGACGGAAGCCCTGGGCATCTTGAAGGCACCAGCAGGACGCTTCCCGCAGGAAGCGGGCTCGACGGCAACGGCCGCCGCAGAACGCTTTGCCGGTCTTTGGCCCTTCCCGGGAACGGGGGAGGGATTCTGCCTCGCACTCTTCGTTTTTGGTTCGGAACTTCCTGCGCCGGGCCTGGGCCGTTGCCCTTTTCCAGACGCAGGGCTGGCCCTGCCGCGGGGCCCTGCGCCCCCAGTTTTCCGGTCTCCGCCACCTGGGCTGGGCCCGGGCGGGCGTCTTTCCTTGGGACGGTCGCCCGGCGCGGGCTCCCCGGGCCCTCCTTCGGGGGGCGGTCGCCCGGTCCGGGCTCCCCGGGCCCTCCTTCGGGGGGACGGTCGCCCGGCCCGGGAGCCCCGAGCCCTCGAGTTTCCAGCTGGTCTCGTCGGCCCAAATCCAAGGCTCGTCTGGCAGGGCTCCGAGAATCTCACGGAAAATCGGGAGAAGGCAATATCTGGCCTGCATCAGGCAATTGCAAATGAAACTGTTGCTGGCGTCCATCTTGAGCCAGTCGTTGCACAGTCCCGCGATCTTGCTCATCGGCATTTGGCAGGTGGTTCTGAGCATGATCATCCAGCGGGCGATCAAGCAGTCCGCGGTCGATCATGACCTCAGGAGAGCCATTGACGCCTTCGCTCTAAGGGAGCCGCTGGTTTTACCGCTCTGTTTCGGAACCGCCGTGTTTTCCGGACAAGGGGAAGATAAAACGCAGCGCCAGCAATAGTACGCCTCCGTACAGGGTCGGCCCTTTCTCCATCGGTGAAACAGGGCGCCAAGCGTCCGGTTGCCTAACCCCGGCTCGCTATATCCAGGCCTGTTTTACGTTCGAACGAAGGCACGGGCGCGAAGTGCCCTGATGGGGATCGGCCGCTCCAACGCCGCGAGGCTGAGCCCCCGGCCCAGCCCGGCGTAGCCCGGACCCTCTCAGGCTGGCCAGAGCCCGGGCGGCGAGTCGGCTTAACCCTTTCCCGGCCCCGACTCCCCGGATTGCCTTTCCGCCCCCCGCTTTCCGCGCCTTCCGCTCCCGAACCCCCTTTAAAATAAGGTACCACTTCTGGTATAATAGCCAGTTACTGTTACAAGAGCCATATCCGGCTCCAGCAGACGCGCAGCGCAAGCCCGCCGCGCGGGGTCCTTCCGCGGCCCGCCGTCAAGTCCATACGCGCCGCACGGCCGCCCCCGGGCCGACCCTCGGGAAGCGGCGGCCCGCGCATAGGGCTGTCGCCTTCCGCCAGCCCGAACCCGCAAGGAGAGTCCCATGAAAAGCCTTTTCGCCAAGACCGCCGTTTTCGCCCTGGCGGCCCTAGCCCTAGCCCTCCCGGCCCAGCTCCAGGCCCAGGACGAGCCGCAGCCCCAGCAGGAGTTCGTCACCCTGGGGACGGGAGGAGTCACCGGCGTCTACTACCCCGTAGGCGGGGTCATATGCAACCTCGTGGGCAAAACCCGGAGGGCCAAAGAGCACAACATCCGCTGCACGGTCGAGTCCACCGGGGCCTCGGTCTTCAACGTGAACGCCATCCGCTCAGGCGATCTGTCCATGGGCATCGTCCAGTCCGACGTCCAGTACTACGCGTATAAGGGCGTGGAGCAGTTCCAGGACGCTGGCGCCGATCCCGACCTCAGGGTCCTCTTCTCCCTGCAGTCCGAGGCCTTCACCCTGGTGGCCCGCGACGACGCGAACATCCAGGCCTTCGAGGACCTCCAGGGCAAGCGGATGAACCTCGGCGACCCAGGCTCAGGCAACAGGAACACCCTGGAGCTCCTCATGAAGGAGTACGGCTGGACCCCCGAGGTCTTCAGCCTGGCCACCGACCTGAAGCCCGCCGAGATGGCAGGCGCCTTGTGCGACAACAAGATCGACGCCTTCGTCTACGTGGTCGGCCACCCCAACGGCTCCATCCAGGAGGCCGCCAACACCTGCTCCTCTCACTTGGTGCCTGTGACGGGCGAAAAGGTCGACGCCTTCGTTGCCAAGTACCCCTTCTACCCGTCCGCCGTCATCAAGGGCGGCACTTACAAGGGCTCCACCCGCGACGTGCAGACCTTCGGGCCCAGGGCCACGCTGATGGCCTCCTCCAAGCTCCCGGAGAACATCGCCTACCAAGTCACCAAGGCCGTCTTCACCAACTTCGACGAGTTCAAGAGCCTCCACCCGGCCCTGGCGGACTTGACCCCCCAGAACATGCTCGACGGCAACTCCGCGCCCTTCCATCCCGGAGCCCTAAGGTACTTCAAAGAGGCCGGGCTGACGGTACCCGAATAGGCCCGTTCCCCCGTCCCCGAAGCCTCCCAGCCCGGGGCCTCAGCCCTGGCCCCGGGCTTTTACAACGCATTCGCCCCGCCTTTCGCGTTCAGCCTGAAGGAGACTCCCTCCCGTGAGGGTCCTCCCGGCGCTCCTGCCCGCCTTGCCGCAAGCCCCCCCCCGAAACGCCCGCCGCGACGGAGCCGATTGGCGGGCGGGCGGCCCTTCCGGCGGCAAGGAGCCAGCTCCAGTTTCATGCCTTTTGGTGTTTCCAAATGACTTCAGATATAGGCGGGCATTCCCGCCAGCACAACCCGATCATAGCCCAGATGCTCGAAAGGGAGACCGGGCGGCGCAAGCCGCAGGGCTTCCCCCACGCGGTCATCATCGTAGTGGCCGTCACCTGGTCGCTCTTCCAGCTGTGGATCTGTTCTCCCGTCCCCTATTCCATCGGCTTCGGGGTCTTCAACGACACCGCCACCCGTTCGCTCCATTTGGGCTTCGCGGTCTTCCTGTGCTACCTGGGCTTTCCCTTCCTGCGCTCGAGCCCCTCGGAGCGGATCCCCCTCTACGACTGGGCGATGGCTTTCGCTGCCGCGTTCTGCGCCTGCTACCTGTTTATCTTCCAGGCCGAGCTGGCGCGGCGGCCCGGCATACCGGCGCCTCTGGACGTGGCCGTGGCCATAGTGGGGGTAGTGCTCCTCCTGGAGGCCACCCGCAGGGTCATGGGGCTTCCCATGACCGTGGTGGCGATACTATTCCTTTTCTACGTATTCCTGGGGCCCTATTTCCCCGAGCTCATATCGCACCGGGGCGCGAGCCTCACCAGGGCGGCCTCCCAGTTCTGGCTAACCCAGGAGGGGGTCTTCGGGGTGCCGCTGGGGGTGTCCACGAGCTTCGTCTTCCTCTACGTCCTCTTCGGCGCCATGCTGGAAAACGCCGGGGCGGGGGCGTACCTAACGGCCCTGTCCTTCTCGCTTTTGGGCCGCCTCCGCGGGGGCCCGGCCAAAGCCGCCGTGGTCGCCTCGGGCCTCCACGGGCTCATCTCCGGCTCGTCCATCGCGAACGTGCTGACCTGCGGGCCGGTCACCATCCTCCTCATGAAGAAGGTGGGCTTTTCCGCCGAGAAGGCCGGGGCCATCGAGGTGGCCGCCGGCTCCAACGGGCAGATAATGCCACCGGTCATGGGCGCGGCGGCGTTCCTGATGGCCGAGTACACCAACATCCCCTACTCGCAGATCATAAAGCACGCTTTCGTGCCCGCGATCCTCGCCTACTTCTCGCTTCTGTACATAGTCCATATCGAAGCCGTGAAGATGGGCATGGAGAGCGCGGGCAAGTCCACGAACCCTTTGAAGGCGAGGCTCCTCCGGGGGCTCCTTCTGTGTTCGGGCGGG
>JAIRZX010000370.1 GCA_031267005.1 Deltaproteobacteria bacterium | reverse complement strand
TCGATGTCAAATAACATGGCTGGCAACCTTTCTACTTATTTTATATTTTAATCTAAAATAAGTTAATTCTTTCTCGCGTATCAGGGGGTGAGGTGTCCGTAAGGAGCCCCCCACACCTGCCTACGATATCTCGTTGCCTTGCCCTTTCTCTCTCCATCAACAAACTTTGCTATAATGCCCTCTCGGGAAACGGCCCGCAACCCGTCGACGTCACCTGACGGGGATCCTGACCCCGAGACGCGGCCAGTCTAAGTGTAAACCGCGCCTCCGCATCCCTCCCCCCAGGCTCTCAAAAAGGGCCCTCCAGTCGATTTTCCCGCCTCCCCCCTCCCCCCCCGGGATCCCTCTTTTTCGAAAAAATAGCCCTGCGGCCCCTTTTTGGAAGCCAGGTGGCTTGACGCGGGGGGGGGGCGGAAGCTCTCCACATAGCCGAGCCTTGCCGTCTGCCCCCGCCTGTGTTAGGCTATGCCTAACGTAGGCGGGCTCGGTACCCGCCTCAAGGAGTTGAACGACATTATCGACGGCGATCGAGGTGACGGCCTCCCAACTCGCCGCCGAATTCCAGGAAAACCAAAACAGCATTAAGTCCGAAGCGGCGCCCGGCCCCTGCCGGACCGCTTTTCCCGCCAATGTCCAGGAGGTGGACCATGACGGACGAAGCCAGCCCCGAGTTGGTCACCAATTCCGCTGTCGCCGTGGCCAACTGGTTCATCAGCAAGAACCAGGCCGACCCCAGCGGACTTACCCACCTGAAGATCCAGAAGATGCTTTACTTCGCCCAGGGATGGCATCTGGCGTACTTCGACATGCCGCTTTTCGTAGATCCCATCGAGGCATGGAAGTTCGGACCGGTCGTTACTTCCGTTTATTACGCTGTCAGCTCCCGCAGGGACGAGGTCATATCGGATCAGATCATGGGGTATGTCGTACAAGGCATGGACTATTTGCTGGGAACGCCCCAGATGTCGTTCCGGGACGAAGAAATGCAGGAATTCATGCAGTCAATCTGGGACAGCTATTCCAAAGAAGAGGCTTGGAAGCTCGTGTCCATTAGCCACGCGAAAGGATCGCCGTGGGACAAGGTATCGAATTTATTCAGGAATAATGAAGTGATAGTTAATGCCGGGCACAGGGAGCACTTGAATCTGGTGATTCCGGTAGAACTCATGAGGTCCTATTTCAAGTCGCTCTTGGCCTTGGAAAGCTGACATGGACAAGAGGAAAAATAAGTTCCCGCGCCCTCCTGCCGGTGCCCTGTTGCCGGAAACAGCTTCCGAAAACGTACTTGTCGGCTCTCGAGAACATGTGGATATGGAGCCTGCTCAAAGGGAACTGACTACTTTATATGACACCATAAAAAACCAAAACTCTCAGATTGAGACGCTTACCTTGCGCTGTAACGATTTGAATATCGAAGTCAGGAAAATAAGCGGCCTGGTACAAGATAAATTCTATTTGACGTTCGCCTGTTTAGGTTGCGTCTGCCTTTCGTCCCTTGGCGCCATGACGGAGGGCGGCATAGCCGACGGTTTTTTTCTGGCGTCCGCCGTCTGGGCGGGCTTAATGACGATTCCGGCCCTTTTGAATAAAAGAAAAAGTTAGGCAGCCGCTGGACAAGGCAAACTTTCCGGAACCGGACGGTTCCGGACCGGACGGCTCTTGAAAAGGACCTTCGCCATGGACGCCTATGACGCGCTGATGCTTCTCGCCCTGGGCATCTTCGTCTTTTCCACTGTCAACGCCAAGGTTATCCTCCCCCGCCTCAAGCGGAAAGCGGCTGGCTATTCCCAATTTTCTCGGATGGCCTTGGAGGCGGGCTAGAGCCCCCTCCCCCTCCGAAAGCCCCCCCGGGCGCGGCCATATAGCCAATAAACGCGGTCTGATGTAAAATCTGCCTTAAGTCCGGCGAAACTCCCCGCCCCTGCCGGGCCGCCTTGCCCTCTCATAGCATGAGGAGGTGGACCATGACGGATACCAAAAACGCCCCGGCCATCAATTCGGCGATCGCCGTAGCCAACTGGTTTATCGGGAAGAACCGGGAGGAACCGAGCGGGCTCACCCACTTGAAGCTCCAGAAAATGCTCTACTTCGCGCAGGGCTGGCACCTGGCGTATTTCAACGTCCCACTTTTCGAGGACCCGATCGAGGCATGGAAGTACGGCCCTGTCATCAGGTCCGTGTATCGTGCGCTCAATGGCCGCCCGAAGAGCGAGGACTTGACTGACCTGATCGAGGGATATGTCCTTCACGGAGCAGACTACACGGCTTGGGGTATCCCAGTGATGACCTCGCGTGACGACGACACCGATGAGTTCATGCGGTTCATCTGGAAGAGCTATTCCAAAATGGAGGCATGGAAACTCGTATCCATAAGCCACGCTAAAAATTCGCCCTGGGACAAGGTGGCGAATTCGGTAGCAAACCGCCTTGCGGCCACGGATAACCAATGGTACGGCGAGTATTATGATCTGGTGATACCGGTGGAACTCATGAGGTTTTATTTCAAGTGGTTATTGGAAAGGGCAAGCTGATATGAGCGAGAACGACAATCGTTTGAAGCCATTACCTCTTGCAAAAATACCGCCTGTTGATGATTTGTTGCCGGAGGACGATGCCGGAAAATCGATTGCTGGTTCTGTAGAATATGAGGAATCAGTCGCTTTAGAACACAAATATTCGTTAACTCTCCGTCAGATGATAACAGATCGCGATCAGACTATCGCTGACCTCAAGGGGCAGATCAAAAACCTTTCCGCTCAAATGGAAACGCTTTCTTTTGACAATAAGAAATTGTCTTCTGAAAACGGGAAGATAAGTGGCCTGGAATACCAAAACTGTAACCTTTTTTTTGAATAATTTTTGGTGTGTTCTTGTAGGTTTTTTTCGCTGCTGTTTTCATCGGTTTTGGAAACAAGGATAATTTTACGAACATTTCGTTCATTATTGGCTTTATATTGCAAGCAGGCGCTGTTCTCTTTGGAGTCTGACTGTCTGCAATCGTCGTCTATAAAATACGCAAGAAGGGTACCCATCCCACTCCTTATTCCAATAATTGTTCAAAATTTTAAAAAAACTATACATTTCTATCATCTATGATATTAAAAATTTATTATCTGGATATATCAATTTTTGAAATCTTGAAAAATCATTGGAATTAGAAAGCCGTAAAGGAACTCCGCCATGGACGCCTACGATGTAGTGATACTTGTCGGCTTGATCCTCTTCGTCATTGTCGTCGGCTACTACAATATACGGCTCTTCTACTGTGTTGCAAAAAATAAATATATTTTCCATCAAGTCAGTTGCACCAATTTTTCCAGTGGACACCTGATTTCCTTTAGAAGGTTGGCAAGCGGCGGAACGGCATAGCCGCAGTGCCATACGAGCCATGACCGTTAGTCTAAGCTCTGCGGGCTAGCCGGACTTTGGCACATCAAAGACGTAGTTCTGAATTACCGATACTGTGGCGGGATAGTGGTGGAGGAGTTACATATCACGTATTTTTTCTTGAACTCAAGGGGGAGGGAGGTTCTGTGTCTGGCAGGAGTCGAACTTCGGTGAGGCTGTAGTAGAGAGGAGGCTGTCCTAGTCGGCTGGTGGTGGTCCTGGGAAGGGCGAGGCGGTCCTAATCGGCCGGTGGTGGTTCTGGGAAAGGTTAGGCGGTCCTAGAGGGAGGCTGAGGGCCGATTAGCTCCCAGATTCACCTACGGATTTATGCGAATAGACACTAGTATTTAAGCGAGCCGAAACGGCAGCGTTGAGGCGCCGAGGACATAAAAAAGCCCCGGCCCTAATTAAATGGCCGGGGCTCTACGTCTACGGCGGGCCTTGCGAAGCCCCCCGCCGCTGCGGCCTCCCCCCCCGGGGCGGGCAACGGCGCGGGAACGGCGCGAGGCCGCCGCAACGGTCATGGCGGGGCTCCAAGCGGGCTTGCCGCCGGACCCCCTCCTCGCCACACCGGTACGCGCCGTCCGGTGGCGAGCTTAACTCGGGAGACGCCGCAGCCGGTCCGTTCGAGACGTCGGACTGGCGCGGTCGCAGAAGGCAGAAAGGCGGAAGACGGTTGCCAGGAAAACGGGCGGGGCAAGGGGAGCGCAGATGAAAGCCGTTTGGGTTCGCGGCCCGCAAAAGCCAACGGAAAATATCAGTGGCTCGTCAACGAAAGGGCAGTTGCCGCAAGTCTTAAAAAACGGCGCACGATGACTCGTCCGCTTGAAAACGACGCCGTGCCGCGCCGGGGCAACCCCGGCACGGGCGGAGGCGCCCGCTCGGAAGGCGGCGCCGGGCCGGTCAGGCGGCCTTCACTCCGGCGGCAGTCCGGGCGCCGCCCCTCAAGGCTTCCCCAAGACGCCGCATGCGCCTGAACGCCGCGTCCGGGGACTTCAGGGGCAGGATCCCCCGGACGTGCACCGCACGCCTCACTTCGCCGAGCTCGGGGAGGCCTCCCGCCCCTCCCAGGGAGCACACGGCCCCCGCGCCGCCCGACTCCAGCCACGCTACTGCCAGGGCGGTCGCCTGGCCCGCGGCGTTTCCGAAAGCCACCTCCGGGAGCTTAAGCGCCTTAAGCCCGGCGAAAAGCCTCCTCCAGTCGCAAAGGAAAGCCCAGTCCAAGCCCCGGGCGGCGTCCGTCGAATAGGGGCAGCTGCCGACGGCCTTCACGGCGGTGACGCCCATCTCGAGCATGAGCGCCCTCCATTCCCTGCCCCGCGCGTTGGCCGCGCCGGGCGAGAGCCGGCGGAGGACAGGCAGGGTGGCGTCGATCAGGAGGGGAACGGCCCCGCCTCCCCCCTCCTCTTCATCGGCGAGCCCGTCAAGAACCTCGTCTTCCACGGCCCTGCCTCCCCGGAGCTCCGCGCTCCCCGCCGGGCCCGGGGGCCGCGGGGATTCGCTCCCTCCGGGGACGCCCGGACCTAATGCAGATTCAGGACCAACTGCGGAAATCGAGGCTGGAATCACTGGATATCATAAGGATTAGGCGTTCCAGCGCTGAAGTGGCCCCGGTTGCCCCAGAGAAAAATGACGTTTCCGTAACCCTTCAGCCCCATTTTCCTACAAATACGTGGCTACGCAGCGTTGCCCGCCAGAAAAAAAACCCGCCCGGCGAAGTTGGCCGGGAAGGGATTGATTCCGCTACGAAAACCCGCTCCTCTCCTCTCATCCTCCCAAATTGGGAACCTGGAGAGCGCCCGTAAGGTATCCGTCCACAGGAGTAGATGGCCGCCTCGCCCCACAGGACTCGGGCTACCTCCTTCATAACCCAGTACCGCCTCCAGCCAGGCACAATACAGCCCTTCCCTTGGGCCCGTGAACAGATACGATCGCCAGCCCAGCTGAGGGGTCAGCAACGGCGGAGCTGTGCTCAAATCAGTTTTGAAGCACGAATCGGCCCCTCCGCCGGGGGAGCTACGGCCATCCCCTCCCTCAAGGAGCATTCGACTTCGGCGGGTGGCTGGCTTTTCGCAGGGGTATCAAACCATGGAGTGGCTTCTTTGAATACTATGTATTAAAAGACTATACCCCATGGCACTAGCGGATTTCCTGCGGCCTGGTTCCTTTCCCGGAGCACCACGACTGCCACTTCTCCCTGAGCGCCATGACGTCCAGGCCTTCCGCTGAGTCCTTACGCCCGGCCTTGACTTTCGCCAGACCGTACAGCACCGCCAAGGAGCACATCCCGATGGAAAACTTCGAGGGCCCCTCTCCCCTGCTGTGGGCTGCCAGGGGTTGCCTCAGCCTCGTCCTGCTCGTCTGCGTGGCCGTGATCGCTCTTCTCATCATGTCGTCTCCGCCTGATCCCCGCGCAGAGCGGGAAAAGCATGCCATCAAGGCCGCGAAGATGGAGTGGCGGCTAGGCCCGGACCATCTGCAAACGCTGGCGGCCAAGCACAGCCTGGCCATCGACATGGCCTATCTCAACGATTACGCCGCCGCTGGCGAATTGTTCGCCCAGCTCGTCGAGGCGAGGGAAAGGACCCTGGGGCCGGACCATCCCGTCACGGCGGAGGAAAGGAACGGCCTGGCCATGTGCCTTGCCAGCCTCGGGGCTTCGAGGCCGCACGGGAACTGCACGCCCTGTTCCTCGGGACGACGGAACGAACCATGGGCCCGGATCATCCAGACACGCTCGTCGCGAGAATGAACCTGGCGGCGGACCTGGGCTATCTCGGGGAGCACGCGGCGGCGCGCGATATGCACGCCCTGATCCTCGCGGCCAGGGAACGTGCCCTCGGCCCGGAACACCCCGCCACGCTCTCCGCGAAAGCCGGCCTGGCGGCGGACCTGGGCAATCTCGGGGAGAACGCCGCGGCGCAGGTGATGTTTCAAGAGGTCATCGCGGACAGCGAACGGGTCCTTGGGTCGGATCACCCCGACACCCTCGCTGCCGAAAGCGGCCTGGCATCTGTCATGAGGTGTCTCGGGGAGCACGCTGCCGCGATGGCTCTGGACGTACGGGTCCTCGCGGCAAGGGAACGCGCCCTGGGGGCCGACCATCCCCTCGCCCTGGCCTCAAGGTACGGTCTGGCCCTTGACCTGACCAATCTGGGGGAGTACGCCGCGGCGGGCGGGATGCTCTCGGAGGTCCTCGTGGCGAGGGAGAGTAGCCTGGGGCCGGACCACCCCGACACGCTGGCGTCCAGGCATCTCCTTGCCGTCGACATGGCCTCTCTCGGGGAGTACGCCGCGGCGCGCGAAATGCAGGAGCAGGTCCTTGAGGCGAGGGAGAGGGCCCTGGGCCCGGACCACCCGGACACGCTGGCGGCGAAAGGCAACCTGGCCTCGAACCTGGCCAGTCTCGGGGAGTTCGCGGCGGCGCGCGAAATGCAGGAGCAGGTGCTCGAGGCGAGGGAGAGGGTCCTGGGCCCGGACCACCCCGACACCCTGGAGGCAGGAAGCGCCCTGGCCTCCGACCTGGGCTTTCTCGGGGACCACGCGGCGGCCCTCGAGATGAAGGCGCGGGTCCTCGAGGCGAGGGAGAGGGTCCTGGGGCATGACCACCCAGACGCCCTGGAGTCGAGACACAACCTGGCCAACGAGATGGGCCGCCTCGGCGACTACGCCGCCGCGCGTGAGTTGCATTCGCAGGTCCTCGAGGGGACGGAAAGGGCCCTGGGGCCCGACCACCCCGACACGCTCGCGGCGAGAATGAGCCTGGCTGCGGACCTGGGCAACCTCGGCGAGCGTGCCGCATCGCGCGATCTCCTTGCCCAGGTCCACGCGGCGAGGGAACGGTCCCAGGGGCCGGACCATCCCGACACGCTGCGGTCTACAACGGAGCTGGCCTCGGCCCTGAGCAATCTGGGGGAGCACGCGAAAGCGCGCGAAATGCTCGCGCAGGTCCTCGAGGCGAGGGAGAGGGTCCTGGGGCCTGACCACCCCGACACCCTGACGGCAAAAAGCGTCCTGTCGGCGACCCTTGCCAGTCTCGGGGAATTCGCCGCCGCCAGGGATCTCCTGCTTGAGGCGCTGGAGGCGGCAACCATGAATCACGGGACTTTTCACGCGCTGACCGCGGAGATCTCCGAAAGGCTGGGCACGGTCTTCGGGGGAATGGACGATCTTGACAAGGCCGTGTTCTTCATGAAGCTCTCTGTCGATGCCGCGCAGAGGACGCGCGGAAGCCTAGCGCGTCTCGACAGGGATCTGAGACGGAGCTACCTGGCGAAGGTGGAGGGACGCTACCGGGACCTCTTCAGTTTCCTCATGACGCAGGGACGTACCGCAGAGGCGCTCGCGGTGCTGGGACTCCTGAAAGAGGAGGAACTCGCCGGGCTCGAGACCGCTTCCCTGGCCGCGCCCGGACCGGACAGCGGCGCGGGGGTCCCGGCCGCTGGGGCGGAGGAGACGGGCGCGGACCTGTTCGGCGGCACTCGGGACGAGGCCGCCCGCCTGGCCTTCGGCTCCGCCGCTGCCCGGTCCGCCTCGCTCCGGTCGGAACTCGCCGACCTGGAGGCCAGGCCCGGCGCGGGGACGCTTTCCGGGGAGGACGAGGCTCGCCTGGGAACCCTAACGTGGCTGGTCCGGGAGGCGGGGCAGGCCTTTCGTGAGGCATGCCTCGAGGAGCACTGGGCCGGCAAATGCCCCGGCGTGCCGCTGACGTCCTCCTGGGTCGCGGAGAGACTTGCCGGCCGCCAGGAGGCGCTCTCCGCGCTGGGCCGTGACGCCGCGCTTCTCCACGCCGTCTCGGCGGACGACAGGCTCTGGCTCGTCATGGTGACGCCGGGCTCGGTTACGGCCAGCTCGTCCGGCATTGGCCGCAGGGAGCTGGCCCGGCTTGCTGGGGAGTTCAGGGAGTTCGTCTCCTCCCCGTCCCGCGACCCGAGGGAGGCCGGGGCAAGAATCTACGATGCCCTGATTAGGCCGTTGGAAAGAGATCTCGAGGAGGCGGGGACAGCCACCCTCATGCTCTCGCTGGACGGGGAACTCCGCTACGCGCCGGCGGCCGCCCTGTGGGACGGTCGGAGATGGCTTGCCGAAAGGTACCCCACGGCGCTCTTCACCGAATCCACCGCCGCGAGGCTCGCGGACACTCCGCCGGCGGCCGAGCCGTCCGTACGCGCCATGGGGGTCACGGCATCCTGGCCCGGGTTTCCGGCGCTCCCCGGGGTAGCCGCCGAGCTGGACGCAGTGGTGCGGTCGCCCGAGTCCCCGGGAGGGGCGCTGGACGGCGAGGCCCGGCTGGACACGGACTTCCACAGGGCGGCCCTGGCGGAGTCCCTCGCATCAGGGGCTCCCGTCGTACACGTGGCTAGCCACTTCCGGCTTGACCCCGCGAGCCTGGAGAACACGGTGCTCCTCCTGGGGGACTGGGGGAGGCTCAGCCTGCGGGAGTTCAGCAGGGCGGCGGATCTGGACTTCGGCGGACTCGATCTCCTCACGCTCTCCGCCTGCGACACCGCCTCGGGGTCGAGAGGGGGCGAGGGGCGCGAGGTCGAGAGCCTGGGCGAGGTGGTGCAGAGGGCCGGGGCCTCGGCCGTGCTGGCCACCCTGATGCCGGTGGACGACATCGCCACCCCGGAACTCATGCGCGAGTTCTACCATCTCCGCTACCTCGAAGGAAAGGACAAGGCCGAAGCGCTCCGGGGGGCCCAGCTTCTGGTGATGCGGGTCACCGGCTCCGCCAGCGGGACAGGCGCGGACGGGACGGTCGCCTGCGGGAATGAGGCAGACGCGGCGGACGCCGCCGGGGTTGCGGGCCGGGTCTCCCCCCGCTCCGCCTGCGGAGCGGGCGGCGCAGGTCTTCCCGTGGCTGCCACAGCGACCGCGGGGCCGGAGACGGCGGACTCGCGCGGCACTGACTTGGGCAGCTCGCGACGGCGGGGCCCGGGGCCGATCATGCCCGCACCCCGCTCTGGGAGGGGAAGGCGCGGTCGCATCCGTTCTACTGGGCTCCATTCGTGATCATGGGATCCTGGAAGTGACGGGCATGTCGTCCCGCTATGGGATGCGGGGACCCATCCGGGCCCGTGAACCCGCCAGCGGCAGGCCCTCTTGCCGCGCGGACGGTCTCTTAAAGCCGGAACGGTTCCGTGCGGCATCCTCCATGGCGCCTGGAAGCCGGGACGGGCGTTTCAGGGCCGCCGGATGCCCGCCGACGGCGGGTCGGCCCCGCTCTCCGGAATCCGCCCGAAAGCACCGCCGGCCGCTTCTCGAGGCGCCCCGTGGCGCTTTCGCGGTATGCGGCCCTCCCACCTGGCGAATTGCCGTCCGTATCCGTTCACTGTTGAAGTCTCCCTGAGTTCGGCGGGAGGTACCCGGAGTCCGGAGGGATGCCTGCCCCGGCTTCGGAAAATGGCCCATGAATCCATGGAAGTCCATTATAATCCCCAAGGAAGTCGTTCTCTGGGCTTGGTAGTAGGCCGTCGTGGGTTCGGAGGCTATCCCATCAGCTTTGATGTAAGTCGCCGTCCCTGCGGGGGGCCTGAGGCGCTCAATAAATCAGGAAACTTTGGGGCCGCAGCCAGCGGGGGTTACGCAAACGTCGATCTTGGCCACCCTGGCCGTTTTCCGCCCCAAGTTTCAAATTAATGAAAAAAGGTCGGATTGAACTTCACGGCGGAAAAACGCCTCTTCATATTCAACGGCAACCCTAGCGCCCGATATTGAGTTGTACCGCGGAAACTTTACCTGTTTCAGCCTTCAAAGACCTTTGTCCCCGAGTTATTGCCCTGGCGAACTTAACTCAAGTCCAGAATTTCTTTCAGAAGTGACCTCAAGGGATTGCCGCGAAAACTGGCGGCGGAAACGGACGGGCGGCGGGAATCCGTATTGGAAAAAATGTGCGGGGGGTCAACCCGGAGCGGGCGGACGAGGGAACGCGGGCCGTACGCGCCCTGCCCCGCGCGGCCCGAAAAACTAGAAGTCCGTCTCGCCCGTCGCCTCGTAGATGACGCCGAACACCTCGTCGCGGTATGTCCAGAGCTCAGGCCAGGACTCGACCAGGGTCCCCAGGCTGCCGAAGATCTCCTTGGCCTTGGCGGGATCGCCCGCGGCCACGGCGAGTTTGGCCATGGCCACGCTCGCCTTGGCCCGCATGATGGACACGTCCTCGAAGTCGCCCAGGGCCTCTATGTCGCGGAAGACGGAGAGCCCGCTCCCGAAATCCCCAGCCCGCTCGTGGAAGCCGAGGAGGCTCGCGCCCGCCGTGGCCCTCACGAGGTTCAGCTCCTCGGACTCGCCCAGGAGCTCCATGGAATCGAAGACCCTGGTCGCGGGCCCGGCTTCGCCTGCGGCGAGCAAGGCGTCCACGAGATTGACGGACGCCATGGCCCTGAGGAGGTTCACGTCGGCGGAAGGCGAGAGCTGGGCCATCGCGGCCAGCATCTCCTCGGCCTCCTTGAGCATCCCCGACTTGCGGTATGACTCGAAGAGGTTGAAGGCGGCCCGGGCCCGTACCGAGGATGCCTCCTCGGACATCCCCAAATCCTTCATGGACCCGTAGATCTCCCTGGCCTCCGAGTACATGCCCTTCTTGCGGAGGGCCACCACCAGCCTGAGGGCGGTGTTGGCATGCTCCGGGGTCATGCCCTTCGCTTCCGAGATGGCCTTGAAGCTCTCCATGGCCTTTAGGATTTCCCCGTCCTCTATCAGGCGGTTGACCGCGACGATAGTCATCTCAAAAAAAACCTCGCTTAAGGGCCAGGACGCTCCGGGCCCGGACGCGCGGGGCCGTCGCCCCGCTATCCACGCGCTCCCCCGCCCCTCGGAGGGGGGCGCGATTTTAACAAATCGTCCAAAGGCGGCCGACGGTCCGGCCTCTTCAAGAATACCCAGCCTTGGAGCCAGCCTTGGAGCCAGATACGGCGCCCCGGACTTTACGTTTACGAAGGGAACACCCCTGCTTACGAAAGAGCGCTTTCGCGACGGCGGCCCCCGCGGGCGGGCCGTTCCAGCCGGCGGCTCCTGCGGCCAAAGGCGCCGCCGCGCAGAAAAACCGCGTCCGGGCCGCGGAAGGCGGCACGGATTTGCCTGCCTGGAACCGGGGGACGCGCAAGGCGGCGCCTGGGCCTTCGCCGCGAAGGCTGAAAGAGGCGGGCCGCGAGGCGGCGCGGGGTTCAGGCGGTGGGGGGAGTTTTACGGGCTTGTGGGAGTGAGATCGGACTGCCCCGGCCCGGCGATGCGGGGGGGCGGAAAGTCTTTTGCTGCCAGGCGGCCTTGCGGACGTGAGGGGGGCTCCGGGGCGGCAGGCCCGGCTCTGAGGCGGCCTTTCCTGGCGGCGGGCCGCCAGGCGCGGGGTCGGAGGCCGACGGGCTCGCGCGTGCGGGAGCGCCGTCTGTTAAGACGGCCTAGCCGGGCTCCAGTCCCGTCCTGGAAGACCGCCGGGCCCCGCGAGTCCCCGGCAAGAGCGGCGTCCCGGAAGTCCTTGTCGTCCTAAGGTTTCTTGGCCTTGGAGCCCTTGCCGAACTTGGGGCCCTTGCCGTGTTTGGAGTCACTGGAACTCTTGGACATTTTGGAGTTCTTAGGGGCCTGGAAAGCCTTCGCGGCCGCCGCGCCTTTGGTGGCGGGAGCCGGCTTCGAGGCCGCGACGCTTTTGGAGGCGGCCGCCGCGCCTTTCGGCGCGGCAACGCCCGTCCCTTTCTTCCCGGCCGAGGCGGAAACCTTTTTGGCGGCGACACCCGCTTCCTCGACTATCTTGGCGAGCCGAGGGCTCGCGTGGAACAGGAGGCCAATCTTCTTGGAGGAGGAGCCTGAGTAACGCCGGGGTATGAGCCTTCCGAAACCGCGCAGGGACACCGGCCGGCCCTCGGCCAGCCCGTCGGGGAGGGCCTGGATCACGATCTCGACGGCGAGCCTGGTCACCTGGGGCGGGATGTCGGGGAGACGGCGGACGACTTCGCTCAAAAGGGCGTTCTTGGTATAAACCTCGCGCATCTTAGGCGCCTCTCGGGAGGGGCCTCGCCCCGTTGTCTAGAGGCCGGGACGGTAGATGAACTTCATGGTGAGGCCGGGTGACGCGGCGGAGCGGATGGGATCGAGGAAGTCCAGGCTTCCGAAGAGCTGGCCGATTATGGAGCTCTGGCCGTCCTCGTAGGCGACGGCGGGCTCGCGGTCGGCGGGGAGCCCCGCCTTTCTCAGCGCGTCGGCGAGGGCGGCCTCGTACCCGCCAATCTCGTCCACGAGTCCCAGGAGGCGGGCCTCCTCGCCGGAATAGACCCTGCCGTCCGCGAGCGCCCGCACGGCCTCCTCGGACATGAGGCTCCTGCCTTTCATGACGTCGGCCACGAACTGTTCGTAGACGTTCATGAGCATGGACTCGAGAACTTCCCGCTCGTCGGGGCGCAAGGCCCGGAAGGGGGAGCCGGTGTCCTTGTAGCGTCCGGACTTGATGACCTCGCTCTTGACGCCTATCTTCTCCATCGCGCCGCTGAATTCCATGGCCTCCATGATCACGCCTATGGAGCCGGTGATGGTGCCGGGGTTGGCGTAGACGGAGTCGGCCGCCACCGCTATGTAATATCCCCCCGAAGCCGCGACAGAGCCCATGGAGGCCACCTTGGGCTTCTTGAAGTCCGCGAGCGCGGCCGAGAGCTCCTGGCAGGGAGCGACGAGGCCCCCGGGGGAGTCGATCCTGATCAAGAGGGCCTTCACGTTGGGATCGGCCTGGAAGGCCTTTACGGCCTTGACCGCCCACTCGGTGGAGATTATCTCCCCGCGTATGGCCAGTATGGCGATGCCCGGCTCCGTCAGGGAGCGGTCGGTGGCCTTGCCGACCGAGGAGGCCCAGTCGTTTACCGTGTAGTGGCAGGAGCCGATGCTCAGGATCCCCAGGATGAGGATTACGAGCGGGAAGCCGCCCAAAAAGAAGCGCTTGCGCTCCCCGGGCGCGGCCTTGGGCACCTTGCGGGGTACCGGCACGCGGTGGTAGCCGTCCGGCGGGCGCTGGGGCTGGCCCGCTCCGGAGTCAGGACGCGCCGGCCTCGAAGCGCTGGCGGCTAAATCCGGCCGCTCGGGGCGTTCGGGGAAGGGAGGCCCTTCCTGCGGGGCGGGGGGCGGCGGCTCGGAGCCGTAAGGCGCACAGGGGCCGCCCGGCATTCCGGAGGCGCCGGGCGTTTGCCGGCCGCCCGGAACTCCGAGGCCGGGGGAATCCCCGGCGGGGCCGGCCTCGCCGCAAAGTCCTTGCCCGTCCCCGGCCGGGGGGGCGCCGGCCCCGTCGGCGACCGGGGCCGCTCCGGGATCGGCCTCGCCGCCTTCGGGCGAGGAACCCTGGAGGTTCCCGGGGCCACGGGGCGTTTCCGGGGCCGCGGAACCCAAAGGCTCGCCGGGCCAGGCCGGTGGCGATGAACCCAGGGGCTCGCCGGGCCAGGCCGGCTCGGTGGGCCCTTCCGGCCCCGGCCGCCCGGGGGAGCCTAAGGGCTCTCCGGGCCATGCCGGCCCGCCGGCCGCCCCGGGGGCGTCCGGCGGGCCTGGGGCGTCCGTCGTTTCGGTGGCCGGTCCGGTATCCGGGGCCTCCGGAGATCCGGACCCGTCCGCTGTTCCGGGCTCGCCGGTCTTTTCCATGTCTGGGCTTTCCTCCATCGGAGGCTAGGACTCGTCCTCGGAGTTGGAGTCCTGCTTCTTGCGGGCCAGGAGCTTGTCGAGTTCGCCGAAGGCGCCGCTCCCGAAGGAGCCGCCGCCGCCGGTGTCCTTGGTGGTGTAGTCGCCGTCGCCGCGGCCCCTGTCCCTGTCGCGGTCGCGGTCCCTGTCGCGCCCGCGGCCGGAGCCGCCGCCCTCGCCGAACTGGCGCGGGCCCTCCGCGTCGCCATCGCCGGCGGCGCGCAGGGTGAGGCCTATCTTGTGCTCCTGGGGGGAGATGTAGTTGACTCGGGCGGTCACCTCGTCCCCGATGTGGAAGGCCTCGCTCAAGGGCTTGCCCTTGGGGAGGTTCGCCTGGGAAGCGTGGAGGAGGCCGTCGATGCCGTCCTGGATCTCGATGAAGACGCCGAACTCGGTGATGGAGGAGACCTTTCCGGTGACCGAGGAGCCGACGGCGTAGTTCAGCTCCGCCGCCTGCCAGGGGTCGTCCTCAAGCTGCTTCACGCCAAGCGAGAAGCGCTCCTGCTCGGTGTCGATGGCCAGGATGAGCGCCCGGACCGAGTCGCCCTTCTTGTAGATCTCGGAGGGGTGGCGGTTCCGGCGGTTCCAGGAGATGTCGGAGATGTGGACCAGCCCGTCGATGCCCTCGTCGATGCCGATGAAGACGCCGAAGTCGGTGATGCTCTTGATCTTGCCCTCGATGATGGTGCCGATGGGGTAGCGCTCGGCCACGGTGGTCCAGGGGTTGGGCTCGACCTGCTTCATCGACAGAGAGATGCGCTTGCTGTCGTTGTTGATGCTCTGGATCACGCACTCGACGATGTCGTCGACCTTGAGCACCGCCGCGGGGTTGCGCACCTTGCGGGTCCAGCTCATCTCGGAGATGTGGATGAGCCCCTCGACCCCGGGGCAGATCTCGACGAAGGCCCCGTACTCGGTGAGCGACACCACCTTGCCCTGCACCTTCTGCCCGACCTGGAGCGACTTGACGGCGGTGGTCCAGGGGTCGTCGAAGAGCTGCTTTATGCCCAGCGACACCTTGACCTTGGCCCGGTCGAAGGAGAGGACCTTCACCTTGATCTTGTCGCCCACCTTCAGGTGGTCCTCCAGCCGCCCGATGCGGCCCCAGGTGACGTCCGTCACGTGCAGGAGCCCGTCCAGGCCGCCCAGGTCCACGAAGGCCCCGTAGTTGGTGAGGTTCTTCACCACGCCCTCCACGACGGCGCCCTCCTCGAGGGTGGCCAGGGTGTGGGCGCGCTTCTCCTCGATCTCCTTCTGCTGCACGGCGCGGCGGGAAAGGACGACGTTGGAGCGGCGGCGGTTCATCTTGATGATGACGAAGCGGTAGGTCTTGCCGATGTACGGCTCCATGGACTTGACCTGCTTGATGTCGAGCTGGGAGCCGGGCAGGAAGGACTGGATGCCGTTTATGTCTACGTTCAGCCCCCCCTTGACCTTGCCGGTCACGACGCCCTCGATCTCCCCGCCCTCGGCGTGGATGCGGGCCAGGTCGTCCCAGAGCTTCTGGCGGGCGGCCTTGTCCTTGGAAAGGATCATGTCGCCGTCGTCGTCGCCGCGCTTGACCAGGAGCGCCTCCACGGTGTCGCCCACGCGCACGATCGGCACGCCGGAATCGTCCATGAACTCGCGGAGGTTGATGCGGCCCTCGGACTTGGAACCGACGTCGACCATGACGAATTCCTTGCCGATCTGAACCACCGTGCCGGCGAGGACCTCGCCTTCGTTAAGGGTCCGAAAGCTCTCCTCGTAGAAACGGTTCATCATCTCCATGTCTTCATCGGAGCGCCCCTCCCCGTCGTCGTCGAAGTCTTCGTCGAACCCGTCTCCGTACTTGACGGCGACGTTCCCGTCGGGGGCGCCGTTCTCGTCGGCGGGGGCCGCGGGGGCCTCCTGGGCCGCGCCGGGCTCGTCGGTTCCGGCGCCGAAGGCGACGGGGGCGTTGTAATCGGTTTCGTTGTTGTTAGAACTGTTTTCCATGTTGTCCCCAAGCTTGATATACCGCGAGGGCTCAGGCCCTCCCGGGGATACCCGGCCGCGCGCCGGGGCCTGCCGGCCCCATTTCTCGCGCGGCAGAATATCTTTGGAAGCATAGCACATCGGGCGGCATGTTTTCCAACGAATTTCGGACGAAAGGCGGCATTTTTTTCGCTCCCGCTATCCCGCGTCCCGCAAAATAAGTTATATTAGAGATATATTAGATTATAAATCAACAAGAAGTCAGCCGTGCCGGCCGGCCGTCACGGCCCTGACCGCCGACGCTTGCCGAAATCCCGCCCCGGCGGCGCGGAAAATCCGGCGGGTCCGCGTGCGGGGGAAAGGGAAAGCCCGCCCGGGAGCGGGAAAACCTGCCCGAGGGCAAAACACGCCCGGGAGCGGGAAAAGGCCGGGCCCGGAGGGCTTCGGCTGACGGGGGGCGCCAGCGGCCCCAAACGCCGAAAGGGCGCGCCGGTCTGAGGCGCGCCCTTTCGGAGGGGCCGGTTGACGGCGGACGGTGAGGACGCGGCCTCGCGCGGACCGTAACGGACCGCAGCGGCCGAGGCGGAAAGGCGGCTGGGCGGCCGTCCTGAAGCGCCGCCGCCGCTGGGGGGGGAGGCCCTTAAGCGGCGGCGGGGCCCGGGGAGGGCCGCCACAGGGGATCAGTTGTCGTAGAAGGGCTTCAGGTGCCTGCTCCTGGAGGGGTGCTTGAGCTTCCTGATGGCCTTGCTCTCGATCTGGCGGATGCGCTCGCGGGTGACGGAGAACTCCTGGCCGACCTCCTCCAGGGTGTGGTCGGTCTTCTCCCCGATGCCGAAGCGCATGCACAGGACCTTGGCCTCGCGGGCGGTCAGGGTCGAGAGCACCTTCTGGGCCTGCTCGGTCAGGTTCAGCTTGATGACGGCCTCGGAGGCGGAGACGTTGTTCTGGTCCTCCACGAAGTCCCCCAGGTAGGAGTCCCCGTCGTCGCCGATGGGGGTCTCCAGGCTGATGGGCTCCTTGGCGATCTTCATGACCTTGCGGACCTTCTCGACGGGGAGGTCCATGGCCTTGGCTATCTCCTCCGGGGTGGCCTCGCGTCCCAGGGTCTGGACGAGGGAGCGGGAGACGCGCACGAGCTTGTTGATGGTCTCGATCATGTGGACCGGGATGCGGATGGTCCGCGCCTGGTCGGCGATGGCCCGGGTGATTGCCTGGCGGATCCACCAGGTGGCGTAGGTGGAGAACTTGAAGCCGCGGTTGTGGTCGAACTTGTCGACGGCCCGCATGAGCCCGATGTTGCCTTCCTGGATGAGGTCCAGGAACTGGAGCCCCCGGTTGGTGTACTTCTTCGCGATAGAGACCACCAGGCGCAGGTTCGCCTCGATGAGCCTGGTCTTGGCCCCCGCGGCGCTCCGCTCGGCCCTGGACACCTCCTGGATGATGCGGGAGAGCGAGTCGTAGCTCATGTTCCACTCGGCGGTGAGGCCGTTCATGCGGCACTGGGACTCCCGGGCCTCGGAGAGGCGGCGCTCCAGCTCCGGCACGGCCTTCGCGAGCTTGGAGCGCTTGGACCTGATCTGGCGGGAGAGCTCGGGGGCCCCGTCGGGGAAGAGCTCGCAGAGCTCGGCCACGGAGCTCTTGGCCGAGGCCTCCAGGGAGGCCACCACCTCGCGGTGCCTGGTGTATTCCTTCTCCCACTCGCGGAGGCGCACCACCATCAAGTCGAAGTGGCGCTTCTCGAGGCGGAGCGACACGAAGTCCTTCTCGATGGCGTCCATGTGGCCGCCCTTGGTCTTGTTTATCTGGCGCTGGCGCTTGGCGTCCGGGGTCTTGCCGTCCTCCCGCTCGACGCTCTTCATGTAGTCGGCGTGCTTGCGGGCCCGGGCGAGGATTTTGGCTATCGTCTTCATGACGTTCTCGCTGCGGGCGCCCTGGTCGGTGGCGGCCCCCTCCTCGTCGTCTGGTGCGTCCTTGACGATGTCGCGGAGGCGGATCTCCCCGGCCTGGAGGCCGTTCAGGATCTCGCGGATGGCGTCCAGGGCCACGGAGGTCTTCATGATCTCCTTTATGATGTCCTTCTCCCCCTTCTCGATGGCCTTCGCCAGCTCCACCTCGTCGTCCTTGGTGAGGAGGCTCGCGTGGCCCATCTCCTTGAGGTACATCTTCACCGGGTCGGTGACCTTCGAGTGGGCGTGGACCTGGTCGCGCAGACGGTCGGCGTCCCGCTCGCCGGGCTTGGGCCCCTGGAAGCCCTTGTCGGCCTCGATGAGGTCGGGATCCTCGAGGGCCTGCATGTCGATGTCGTCGTAAATGGAGATGACCTCCTCAAGCCTGTCCGGCTCCGACAGGCTGGAGGCAATGGTCTCGTCCAGATCCTCGAAATCGTACACGCCCTTGACGCCGCTCGCGGGGACCGAGCCCTTGATGAAAGAATTCCTGGTCACTTTACCTCCCATGTGGCCCCCGAAAACTTCAAGGGGGCGCTCTATTGTGCGTGAAGGCGCCCGCCGAGCCCGTGGGACGGGGCTCGCCGGGCCGGCCCGGGGCCGGCCCCTCCGGGTCAGAGCCGGAGGGCGGCCCGGAAGGCCGCGGAAGGCCGTGGAAAGGGCCCTTCCGCCTGTCCGGCTCCGGGCGGGCCGGTCGGGAGGCGGGAGGGCCAGCGCCCGTCAGGAAGGCGGGCGCAGTCGAAAGGAACCTGGGGATCCGTTCACCTCCCTCGGGGAGGTGTGAAAGCGGCGGGCTTTTCGGCCCTGGGTACACCGCTCCTGTTTATCGAACGAGGCGGCTTTCGGACTGCCTCAGTGTCCGGAGGAGGCGACCCAGCCCTCGGCGGGGCGCCTGCTCTGAACCGGGCGCGGTCGGGAGGAGGTCCTCCGGCGGCCGCAAGGCGGAAGGGGCCTTCGGGGAAGGCGCGTTCGGCCGGGCGGGCCCCGCCTTGGAAAAAGGCGGGAACTCGGGGATTGCACGGCCCGGAGCCGTGAGTTTCCGCTGCCATGGCTTGGAACAACCTGAAAGACGGCGAGTTGGGGTTCGGCGTCCCGGACGCCGGAAGCCCAGTTTCCGGCATGGAGAAGGGGCCGTCCCGGGCCGCGGGGAGCGGGATGCTTGTCGGAACCTGAAAGGCGGGCGCCCGGTCCGCCTCCCTGAAGGGGGCTAACGGGAGCGTTGGGCGATGGAGATTAAAGCCCGGCGGGAGGCCCTTTGGCCGGTCGGCCGCCGTGCGGCGGCTCCGGAGGAGGGGCGGAAGGCCGGGAAGGGCCGCGGGCGGCCGGGGCAGGAGGGAACTGGGATTGGGCCGGGCCGGGGGGCCCGGAACTGGCGGGCGGAAAAGCCCAGGGGGTCGGAAACGGACTGGGGTCGGAAACGGACTGGGGGTCGGAAACGGCCTGGGGTCGGAAACGGACTGGGGTCGGAAACGGACTGGGGGTCGGAAACGGACTGGGGTCGGAAACGGCCTGGGGTCGGAAACGGACTGCTGGACGCAGGGCGCAAAATGCCTTTGAGGGGGGGCCGGGGCCGGCCGGGCTGTCGGGGAGGCCGGAAGCGCCTGGATCCGTCAGGGGAGTTTCCTTAGGGATCGGCTCTTCCGGGCTGTCCGGGAAGCCGGGACGTCCTGGAGGCCCGCTCGGGCGTGCGGGGAGGGGGGGAGGCCCGCGCGATCGGGGGGATCGCGGGGAACTCCTTGCGGTCAGGGTCCGCGGACGGCGCTTCAGGGGCGGGCCGCGGGTTATGTATCCGGACGGATCTCCGGGAAAGGCCGGCCAGGGGCTTAGGGACCCCGGGACGGGCTGGCCGCCGGGGGGGGTGGGGGTCCCCCAGGCCGCGCGGTTGGCCGGGGCCTTGGTGCCCCGCGCCGTTTCGGTGCCGGAGGAGTGAGCTCCGGGCGAGTGCGGTCCCCGGAATCGCTTCCGGGAGTGCGGAAAGCCGGAGGCCGGAGCCTCCGGTAGGTCATGGCCCCGGAGCCTCAAGGGGCTTCCGGGCTTGGGCGCCGGTGGCTCGGGGCTCCCGGCGGGGGCGCCCGCCCGAAGGCCGGGGCCGTTCGGGAGGGAGGGTGAAATTCGCAAAGGCCAAGGGGTCCGGGGGGTCCGGGCGCAACGGGGGACTCGCGGCCCGGGGGCCGCTACTGTCTTATCGGCGCCGGGGGCCCGGAGTCTAGGGCTGCGGCGCGCGGAGGGCGCAACGGGGGGCCGGGCGGCGGTCCCGCGAGCGGCGGAAAAGCGGTTTGCGGCCGCAAGCCGCCGCCGGGCCGGGACCGGCATGTGCCGGAGGCGAGGGAAAGAGCGCGGGAAACCCGATCCCCCGGAGGCCGGCGTCGGCGGGAAAGCCGTCCGCGGCCAGTTCCGGGCGGGGCACCGGCCTTGCGGCCGGGCGTAAAGTCACGGAGTGGGCGCTCAAGGGAAACCAGGAAAACTGGAGCCGTCAGACGGGAAGGCGAATCGGCGGGACGGCCCCGGCGGGGCCGGCCGCGAAGCGAATCGCGGGAAGGGGAAAACCGGGAGCCGCCGGGCGTCGTCCGGGTGCTTTATGAAACCCGGATGCCCGGGGGATGCGGTCCGGAAGGAAAAAGGAGACGGGGGAGCCGGGCCGCAGGGCGCCGGCCTGGCCCGCGGGGGGGGCCGTGAGAAAAGGGGGCCGGGAAGACGGTCCGGGATAAGGGGGCCCTGGAAAAGGGGGCCGGAGCGGGCCGGGAAGAAATACGCGGGGGGAAGCCCGGACTGCTGCGGGGCTTCGGGGGGGCCTTGGCGGCCGGAGGCGGGGGATTGGCGGCGCCGCGGAAGCCGCCGCGCGGGTCGGGGTCGGCGGCCGCCGGGGTCAGCGGGCCGGCTCGAAAAAGGTTCCTGCGGGGCCGCCCGGCGCCCGGCCGGGTGGCGGGCCCGTTAGGATGCGGCGTTCCTGCCGCGGTCGTTCAACTCGGCCCGGATGGCCTTCTGCTCGGCGCGGACGGCGTCTAGCCTTTCCCCGTCCCCGTCCGCGAGGGCCTGTTTAAAGTGCTCCTTCAGTTCGTCCAAGCGCCGCATGGCGGATACGGCCAACAGGTCGTTCAAGTACTGTTCGGCTTCGGAAAGGGCAGTGGAAGGATCGCCGTGGAGGGGGCGGGTCGCGGCCCGCGATACGAGCTCGCCCAATGGGCCCTCCCTGAACCGCGAGGAAAGCTTTGGGAACAGGACAGTCCCTGACTCGCGGTACTGGGCGAGGAGCTCGTCGGCCAGGGCCCCGGCCTGTTCCTGGGGCCAGCGTCCCCTGAGGCGTTCCAGGAGGGGCACGGCGGGGGGGGTGGAGAGGGCGATGTCCAGGAGCCTGGCCGACCGGTGCTCCAATTCTCCCATGCCCTCAGTGTCGTCCCAGGCGTGGCCGAATCCGGCGCGGCCGGGGCTCCCGCCTTGGCCGCCGCCGGCGGGGCCGGGATGGGCTTCGCCGGCTCCGGGCGCGAAGGACTTAGGCTTGGCGAGCAGGCTCTCCGGGCGGACGCCCAGGCCTGAGGCCAAAAGGCCGCGGAGGAGATCGGCGTTGAACGGCTCGATCACCTCGGACAGGTAGGCCCTCGCTTCCTCGGCCGCCTTGGAGCGGCCGGCGATGGAATCGTCGTGGACGGCCAAAAGCCTCATGCAGGCGTATTCCGTTGCGGTGGGCGACTTCTCGGCAAGGCGCATCAGGGAGTCGGGGCCGTTCTTCCTAAGGAAAGTGTCGGGGTCGTGGTCGGCGGGAAGAATGACGGCCCGCCCGTTCAAACCGGCGTTCAAGAGCTTGGGCAGGGCCTTCACCGCGGCGTCCCGGCCCGCCGCGTCCCCGTCGAACAGCAGGAAAACTTCCAGGTCCCTGTTCCGGAGCATGTTCACCTGGGTCTGCGTGAGGGCGGTGCCCATGGCGGCCGCCGAATACCGGATCCCGGCGGCGTGGAGGGCTATGAGGTCGAAATAGCCTTCCACTATGAAGACGCAGCCGGCGGCCTCCAGGAAGGGCTCGGCCTGGGGCATGCCGTACAGGAGCCGCCCCTTCGTGTAGATCGGGGTGGTAGGGGAGTTTATGTACTTGGGAGCCTCGAAGGCCTGGCCGCCCTGCCCGGCGCCTCTGTCCTCCGGGCCCTTGCCACCGGACGGGGCGTGGGCGTCCATGAGCCTGCCAGCGAAGGCCGCCGTGCGCCCGTCGCGCTCGAGGATCGGCACCGTAAGCCGGCCGTGGAAGACGTCGTTCACGCCGCCGAGGCTCCTGGGCTTGGCGAGCCCGGCCTCCACGATCAGATCCTCCTGCCAGCCCTCCTTCAGGAGCTCCCTGGATAGCCACTGCCAGCCGGGCGGGCTGTAACCGAGGCGGAAGGAGCGGATGACCGCGTCGCCCACGCCGCGGGCGCGGAGGTAGTTGCGGACGCCGACGCCGCCGCCCCAGAGCTGATCCGAGAAGAGTTCCGAGGCCCTTTCCATGACGCCGTAGAGCTGCTGCCTGCGCTCCCGGGTGAGTGAGGCGCCGTCGGGCTGGCCCTCGTCCTCGGGGAGGTCCACCCCGCTGGTCCTGGCCAGCTCGCGGACGGCCTCGGGGAAGCTCATGGAATGCTTCAGCTGCAGGAAGCGGATGGCGTCCCCGCCGGCCTGGCAGCCGAAACAGTAAAAGAAGCCCTTCTCGGGGCTGACCGAAAAGGAAGGTGTCTTCTCGGCGTGGAAAGGGCACAGCCCGACGTAGCTGTCCGGGCCGACGCGGCGCAGATCAGTGTACTGCCCGGCAATCTCCAGGATGTCGGCGGCTGACCTCACCCTGTCTATGGTCTGTTCGGAAAAGAAAGGCAAGCGGCTCGGCCCGTGGTCCCGGACGCGAGCGCCCGGGGCTGCCCCGCGTCTCCGGGGCGGAAAAGGCGGGCGGGGGGGTGAAGGTACCCCTCCGTCCGGGTCTGGATGGAAGGCGGGCCGTGAGGCAATCTGGCGCGCGGCGGGAAGGGGGCGGGCTGCCGAGGACGGGGCGCCCGCTTGGAAGGCGTTCGGCCCGGGAGGGGCCATAAGGCGGAGAGGGGGGCGGTTTTGCCGGACGCTGGCCTCCGGTCTCTCGCCCGGACGCCCGGCCCGGGGACTGCCCTGGACGGCGTCAAAGACAATATTATGACAAAAGCGGCGAAATGCAAGACCCGCTGTTCAAATCGCCTCCCTTGGGAGGCGAGAAAGCGGCGGGCTATCGGCCCAGGCTGCACCGCTCCCATTTTTCGGCCGAGGCGGCTTTCGGACTGCCTCAGTGTCCCAAGAAGACTCCCCGCCCCCGGCGGGTCGCCAGTTTCGAATCGCGTGCGGGCGGGGGGGGGCCGCCTTGGCGAAAAGGCGGGAACGCGGGGATCGGACGGCCCGGCGGCGCGTGTTTCCGTTGCCCTAGTCGGAAACAAGCTAGACACAGCGAGTCGGGGGGCGGCGTCCAGGACGCTTGGAGCCCAGTTTTAGCTATATTAAGGAGATGGGCCGTCACCGGATTTAAGGAGAGGGGCCGTCACCGGCCGCTGGGCAGCGGAATGGTTGCCTCTAAAGAAAAAAAATCGGCCTGCCGATATGAGAGAGGGAGGGCGAGCCCCTTCGGAAAGAGAGGACCCGTGAGGCCGAACAACGCCTCGGAGCCAGAAAAGAGAGCCGCCGGGTACCTTCGGGACCTGGCAAGGCCCCGTCCGGAGTTCCGCGAGCCCCATGGCGGGGCCCCTCCGCCGACCTTTGCCGCAGGCAGGGACGGGGAAGGTCCCGCGCCCGCCGGCGGGCCGGAACCGGAAGGACGGCCGGCCGGGAGAAAGGCCGCAAAAGGCCTTTGCGGCTCCCCCGGAAGGGGGACAGCTGGCCTGGAGGCCGAATGGGCCTCCGCAGACGCTTGCGGGAACGGTTTGGCCTGGCCGGTGGGCCGCCCTGCCCCGGAGGGCGCGAGCGTCCACTGGTTAAATGATAGATCAGAAAAGCCCCTTGTCAAGGGCCTGGCGGAAAAAAATTATCTTTCCCCTACGGGAACCCCGGGCCGTAACGGCGGCCGCGCGCCCGCGCTCGAACCCGGAAACGGCTTTTCGCGGGCCGCGGCGGCCGGGGGGCCTCCCGGCCCGGCCCAGGCCCCAGGGCGCGGGAGCGGCCCGGCGCGGGAACGGCCCGGCGCCGCCCGGCCTCCCTTCCGGGGCGGCCGCGCCAGCGGCGGGGCGCGCGCGGTCCAGAAACTCAGGGAAGTTCCGCCGTCCCCGAAAACGGGTTCGCCGGCTTCCCGTCCCGACGCCCGGCGCTCCCCGGGGCCCGCTCCCGTCCGGGCGGCTTCCCGCTTCCGCGCCGTTCCCCCCCCCGCCGCCTTTCTGGCCGCGGCGGCATTGGCGGCCGCGGCCGCCCTCTTCGGCCCCCAGGCGTTCGGCCCCGCGCCGCTCGCCGCCATGACCAACCACCACGACTACTTTCCCTACGGCTGGTTCAAGCCCGCCCTCTACGGGGCGCTCCGGGTCCAGGACGAGATGATAGACTTCGACCCGGCGGTGGAGGGCGAGGAGACGCGCCGGGAAGAGTTCATACTGCCC
>JAIRZX010000358.1 GCA_031267005.1 Deltaproteobacteria bacterium | reverse complement strand
GACGCGTCCGCGGCCCCGACACCCGAGCCCGCCGACTGAACCCGGCGGCCCGACCGCCGCAGCCCGCTTGCTCCCGCGCCTTTTCCAGGCCCGGACCCCTAGCGCCCGGGCGGCTTTTTCCCTTGACTAAACCCGCTTCCCTGGCCGATAATACCCTTTCGGCCAGCCTTTCCGGGCACCTGTCCCCTGCAATTCGTGAGGGCCAACCAGCGTGGAGACCGTCCGGGACAATTTAAGGTTCTCGCTCGACTCCTTTTCCGAGGCCGGGGTGAGTTGCGAGTTCGTGCTCTCCCCCTCGACCCTCCTTCCGTACCTCACCGCCTCCGGCGACGAGGACCCCGCCGGGGCGCCCAACCTGGTCACCTCCCTGAGGGGCCGCCTTGACCTTAACCTCGCGGGAAAGCGGCTCATATTGAAAGGAACCTTCGCTGTCAAGACCGAGATGATCTGCGCGAGGTGCCTTTCCACTTTCATCGGCAAGGTGGGGGACGCCATCGACGAGGTCGTCGAGCTGGGGGGGCGCGGGGCGGGCCAGGCCCCCGAGGATCCCGAAGGCTTCATAACCGTCAAGGACGGCTTGTTCGACCTCGCCCCGCTCCTGGCCGAGCTGTTCTGGCTTTCCTGGCCCGTGAGGGCGCTGTGCCGTCCCGACTGCGCCGGCATCTGCCCCGGATGCGGCGCGAATTTGAACGACGGCCCCTGCCTGTGCAGCGGGGCTTCCGCCACCAGGCACTAGGTTTTCCGGCCGTGGCCGCCCCGCGCGGACCCGGCCTCCCGTCCGGAGGTCCTCACCCGACCCCGGCGCACGCCCGGCGGCGACAGGCCGCCGGGGGCCCCGGCCGGGCGGCCCGGGCCGCCCGCACCAAACTTAAGGATTTCGAGCAATGGCTGTCCCGAAGAGAAGACTTTCGAAAATGAAGGGCAGGAAACGCCGGACCCACTACACGGCGATCGTTCCTACCCTCTCCAAATGCCCCAAGTGCAAGGAGCTCATCACTCCGCACACCGCCTGCCCCTTCTGCGGCCAGTACCGCGGGCGCACCATCCGGATGGTGAAGTCCAAGAAGATCAAGGGCGAGAACCAGGGCAAGGGCGCCCCCGCGTGAGATCCCGAACCCTTTCCATCCTTCCGCCGGTCCGCGGGCGCCCGCCCGCCGGAGCCCGCCCGTGAGCGCGGGAAACCTCAGGACCGTCCTCGTGACGGGGGGGGCCCGCGGCATAGGCCGCGCCGTCGCCCTGGCCTTGGGCGGACCGGGCACGGCCGTGTACATTACCCACGCCAACCCGGCCTCGCCGGGCGTTGCCGAGACGCTGGAGCTGCTCAAGTCCGCAGGCACGGACCGTTGCGAGGCGCAGTGCTGGAGGGCCGAGGACTCCGCCGAGGCCGCCCTCAGGGTCAAGGGCATCGCGGAGGCCCAGGGCCGTCTGGACGTGCTCGTGAACAACGCGGGCGCGGCCAGGGACGGGCTCTCGGTCAGGATGTCCGACGAGGACTTCAAGTCCGTCATGGACGTGGACCTCTTCTCGGTCTTCAACGTGACCCGCGTCTGCGCGAGGTACATGCTGAAGGCGCGCTCCGGCCGCGTGATAAACCTGAGTTCCGTTGTCGCTTTCACCGGCAACCCCGGCCAGGCCAACTACTCGGCCGCCAAGGCGGGGATTATCGGCCTCACGCGCACCCTCGCGCTGGAGTACGCCCCCAGGGGCGTCACCGTCAACGCCGTGGCCCCCGGCTTCATAGACACCGAAATGACCCGCGCCATCCCGGAGAAGGCGGCCGAAGCGCTCAAGGGGCGCATACCCTTCGGCCGCATGGGCACTCCCGAGGAGGCGGCAGCCGCCGTGGCCTTCCTGGCCTCCGACGCCGCCGGCTACATCACTGGCCAGACCATCCACGTGAACGGGGGGCTGTACATGTAGGCCGCCCCGGACCCGCGGGAGGCCGAAAGGGGCCCGGAAACGGCCCCGGAGGCGCCCGCCGCGCGGCAAGGCCCGCCCGTCCTGGGCGCCGGCACCCCGTTCAGCCGCCCGCCGGTCCCCGCCACCCGCGCTCTCCCTGGCCTGTATGCCCGGCCCCCGGGCCTGTTTCCCCCGGCCTCACGGGCCTGAAAGCCGGAGAGAGGCCCCCTCCGGCCGACGGTCCCGGCCCTCCGGCAAGGCCGAAACGATTTTCCCGCCGTTGTTCCGCCTTGTCCTTCCGGCAACGAGTTTCAGAGACGGCCCGCGGGGGGGCGTCCTTCCTGGCCCGCCCCGACGGGAGGCGGCCGGGGACGGCCCCTTCTCCGCCGCGGAAACCGGGTCCCGCCGTCCGGGACTCCGAACGCCAATTCGCCGTATCCAGCTCTGCTTCGTTCCAGGGCGCGCCGCAGGAAGGCCCCGGCGCCCGCTTTCCCCCTTTCCGGGGCGCCCCGCCGTCCGCGAGGCGCCCTTTCGCCCGGAGGCGCCCCGCCAAAAGGCCTCCATAGCCGAGAGAGCCGCCGTCTGGCTTCAACGCCAACGCTCTCGTCCGCCCCCTCCGGGAGGCGAATAGGCACAACAAGCGCCTTTTTCCGGCCCTCCGGGCCGCGAGGGGCTTTAGGACGCAATCCTGCGAATTTTCCCGAGGAGAGTTCAAGTTTATGGCTGACGATATCTTCGAGCGCGTGAAAAACGTTGTGGTGGAACAGCTCACCGTCGACCCCGCTGAAGTCCAGATGGACTCCTCGCTACAGGACGACCTCCAGGCCGACTCCCTTGATCTCGTGGAACTCATGATCGGCATGGAGGAGGAGTTCGACGTGAAGATAGACGACGAGGCCGCGCAAGGGATAAAGACCGTGCGCGACGCCGTCGAGTTCATCTCCAAGAACGTCGGCTGAGGCGGCCCGGCTTTGAGGACCGAGGTTCCCAAAAGGGTAGCCGTAACCGGGATCGGCTTAGTCACCCCCGTAGGCACGGGGCTGGACAAGGCGTGGAAAGCCATCGTAGCGGGCGAGGGGGGCGTCGGCCCCATCACCCGCTTCGACGCAGCTGCCTTCAAGACCCGGATAGCCGCCGAAGTCAAGGACTTCGACTCCCTAGACTTCATGGACAGGAAGGCCGACAAGAGGCTCGCCACCTTCATCAAGTACGCGGTGGCGGCCTCCAGGATGGCCCTTCTCGACTCCGGGGTGGAGATCACCCCGGAGCTCGCCCCGCGCGCCGCCTGTTCCATGGGATGCGGTCTGGGGGGGCTCAAGAACATGGAGGACAGCCACGCTGTCATCATGGAGGGGCGGATGGACCGCATCAGCCCTTTCTTCATCCCCATGATGATAGGCAACATGTCTGCGGGCCAGGTGGCCATAGAGCTGGGGCTGACCGGCCCCAACTACCTGTGCGCGACGGCCTGCGCCGCGGGCACCCACGCGATAGGCCTCGGCTTCGAGCTCGTGCGCGACCACGCCATGGAGGTGGCCGTCTGCGGCGGCACCGAGTCCGTGGTGACCCCCATGGCCATCGCGGGCTTCAACGCCATCAAGGCCATATCCACCCGCAACGACGATCCCGCCAGGGCTTCGAGGCCCTTCGACCGCGAACGCGACGGCTTCGTCGTGGGCGAGGGCTCCGGCATGCTCGTGCTTGAGGAGTGGGGGAGGGCCGAGGCCAGGGGCGCGCGGATCTACGCCGAGATCCTTGGCTACGGCGCCAGTTGCGACGCCTTCCACATTACGGCCCCGCGCGAGGACGGCGCCGGGGCGGCCCTGGCGATGGAGGCGGCCCTGGCCGACGCCGCGGCGAGGGGCCTCAAACCGGCCGACGTCGGATACATAAACGCCCACGGAACCTCCACGGACCTGAACGACCAGATGGAGACCCTGGCCATCAAGAAGGTCTTCGGGGATTATGCCTACAAGGTCCCCGTCAGCTCCACCAAGTCCATGACCGGCCACCTCCTGGGCGCCGCCGGCGGGGTGGAGGCGGCTTTCAGCATCCTCGCCATCAGGGACGGCGTGATCCCCCCTACCGTCAACTACGAGTTCCCCGACCCCGCCTGCGATCTGGACTACGTCCCCAACGTCGCCAGGAAGGCCTCGATCAGGGCCGCCATGAGCAACTCCTTCGGCTTCGGCGGCACCAACGGCGCGCTCGTCTTCGGGGCCCCGGACGCCTGGTGATCCCTGCCCGCCGGCCTCCGGCCTGACCCCGGCGGCGCCCGTTCCGGTCCCGGCCCGCCCACTCGCCTGTCCCGGGCCCGGGCCCCTTTTCGCTTCACGGCCCCGTCCCCCCCGCCGCCCTGGCTCCCGGAAATGCCGGGGCCGGGGCGGGGTTACCCCGCCGAAACTGAGGTGCCGCAGTCAACTACCCCCCGCCAAGGCGGTGGGGCTTGAGCTGAAAAGTTCAAGCCCGGGTTGACCAGGGTAAGCAGTGCCTATCCTGCTACGTTGTATACAGGTTCAAGACCCGCGGCGGGATGCTTCCTCAGTCCCGCCCTCCGGAAGCCCCGGTTGCAGACACGCGACAGGGCAAGCCCGAAACGGGCCGGGGCGAAAC
>JAIRZX010000343.1 GCA_031267005.1 Deltaproteobacteria bacterium | reverse complement strand
GGAGGCGGAGGCACAAGCGGGGGAGGGTCCAGGGCGGAGGCGGAGGCACAAGCGGGGGAGGGTCCAGGGCGGAGGCGGAGGTACAAAACGGGGGGGCAGGGCGGAGGCGGAGGCTGTGGCGTGGAACGCGCGAGACTGTTTCCGCCCTCTCCGGGGCGGTCTCAAGCGGGAATCTGGCCGTCCCCGGGCTGCAGGGGCGGCGTCAGGACGGCGGCCCCGGGGGAGAGGGGGCGTTGGCTTTTCCAGTCCGGGGCAAGTATATAGGGAGGGAAGGAGGAAGCCATGGTCATCAAGGACAGGGGCAGGCTGGACGACACGTGGTCGGCCAGGGCCAGGAAAGAGGGCTACCCAGCCCGCTCGGTCTACAAGCTCATAGAGATGGACGAGAAGCACAAGCTCTTGAGGAAGGGCATGCGGGTTCTAGACCTGGGGGCCTCTCCGGGGTCCTGGAGCCTGTACGCCGCCGACAGGGTGGCCCCTTCCGGGAAGGTCCTGGGGGTGGATGTCAAGCCGCTGTCCGCCGCATCAAGGCCGAACCTGGAGTTCATGGCCGGCGACGTGCTCGGCCTCGCCCCGGAGGGAATCCCGGGCAAGGCGCCCTGGGATGCGGTGATATCTGATCTTGCGCCGTCCACTTCCGGACGTAAGGACGCCGACGCGGCCAGATCCCTGGAGCTCGGCCGGGCCGCCTTGGGGCTGGCCAGGGAGCTTTTGAAGCCAGGCGGGGCCTTCGTGGCCAAGATATTCGAGGGGGGGGACTCCGGGGCCTGGGTGAAGGGGGAGTTAAGGCCTCTCTTCAGAAAGACTGCCGTCATGAGGCCCAAAGCGGTACGCAAGGGGAGCGTGGAAATTTACGTCGTGTGCTTGGGTTTCAAAGGGATGGGGGATAAGGCCGAGGATGGCGGGGGTCGTCCCCTGGAGGAGTTAAGCGATCCCCGGTGAAGGCGGGGGCGCCTCTCCCCGAGGGCTACCCGATGACGGGGAAGGCGGACGCGGAGGGGACAGCGGCAGCCCACGCCGCGGCTCGCCGCGGAGAGCTCCCGGCCGGCTACGACGGCTGGAGAGCGGCGGCTCCCAAGGGCTGGAGCGCCGCCCGTGAAGCCGCGAAGGCCGGGTGTCTCCCAGCGGACTTCCGCGATTGGAGATAGCCGCCGATGGCCGGACTGCGGTGGCCCGCGTGGAGGCAGAAGCGTCGTTGTCCGTCCCGTTTAACCTTATGGCGGCACGCGGAAGCCTAAAGCCGGAGCGTGGCCCTCGCGGCCGCGAAATCCGGAACTTTCCCCAAGAATTTCGCGCTTTGGGACGTCAAGGACGTCAAGGACGGCAAGGGCGTAACCGCGTGGGATATCGCGGCTGACGCTCCCGGTTAAGCCGCCGCCCGGCGGCTTGCGGCGAGGTGGCCCGCCGGGCGTCTTGCGGCGAGGCGGCCCGCCGGGCGGGGGCACGCCCGCTTCAGGCGGGCCGAGAGAACCGACGGGCTAAACGCCTGATACAGTATGCCGCGTAAAAACCCGTAACCGCATCGTCCGCAAAAGCCCGTAACGGCGCTGGCCGCCGGAGCCCTTAACGGCGATGGGCTCCCGAGCTTGGGGCGGCGGCGTGGCTAGAACGACTCCATGCGGTAGTTGGAGGGCTCGGAGGTGATGGCGACGTCGTGGACGTGGCTTTCCTTGAGGCCGGCCCGGGTGATGCGGATGAAGCGGGCCTTGGACCTGAGCTCTCCCAGGGTCTTGGCGCCCACGTAGCCCATCCCGGACTTCAGGCCGCCCGCCAGCTGGAAGATGGTGTCTGACAGGGGGCCCCGGTCAGGGACCCTTCCCACGATGCCCTCGGGTATGAGCTTCGAGGTCTCCCGGCCCGCCTGGCTGTAGCGGTCGGCCGATCCCTCCCGCATCGCCTCGATCGATCCCATGCCGCGGTAGACCTTGTAGGCGCGGCCCCTGAAAAGGGTCTTCTCGCCGGGGGACTCGTCGGTGCCCGCCAGGACCGAGCCGAGCATGACGGAGCTCGCGCCTCCGGCCAAGGCCTTCACTATGTCGCCGGAGTACTGGATGCCGCCGTCGGCTATGACCGGCAGATCGTGCTTCGCGGCTTCCTCGGAACAGTTGAAGATGGCGCTCATCTGCGGCACGCCAACGCCCGCGACGACGCGGGTGGTGCAGATGGAGCCGGGGCCGACCCCCACCTTCACGGCGTCGGCCCCTGCGTCGGCCAGGGCTTTGACGCCGCCGGCGGTAGCCACGTTGCCGGCTATCACCTCGACCGCCGGGTAGCGCTTCTTGAGGGCGGCCACTATCTCCACCACGTTCTTGGAGTGGCCGTGGGCGCTGTCGACGGCGAGCACGTCCACCTCGGCCGCTACCAGCAGCTCGGCGCGGGTCAGGGCCGCTTCCCCCACGCCCACGGCCGCGCCGACCCTGAGCCTCCCCAGGGCGTCCTTGGAGGCGCTGGGGTACTGCTCGGTTTTCTCGATGTCCTTTATCGTGTAGAGGCCCTTGAGGTGGAAGCTCTCGTCCACCACGAGGAGCTTCTCCTTGCGGTTCTGGTGGAGCTTGGCCTTGGCCTCCTCGAGGGTGATGTTGGGGGCCGTCACGGTCACCAGGTCGTCCTTGGTCATCACGTCGCCGACCTTGAGCTTCCAGTCCTTCTCCGTCATGAACCTCAGATCCCGGTTGGTGACTATCCCCAGGAGCGTGCGGTCCCCCGGGCTCCTTATGACGGGCACCCCGGAAATCCTGTATCGCTCCATCAGATCCAGGACGTCCTTGACCGTCTGCTCCGGGTAGACCACTTCCGGGTGGGTTATCATGCCGTTCTCGGACTTCTTCACCATCTCCACCTCCTCGGCCTGCCTCTCGGGGCTGAGGTTCCGGTGGATTATCCCCAGGCCCCCGTGGCGGGCCATCACGATGGCCGTGGCGGACAGGGTCACCGTGTCCATGGCGGCGGAGACCAGGGGGCAGTTAATCTGGATGTGCCTGGACAGGCGCGTGGAAACGTCGGCCTCCGAGGGCAGGACGTCCGAATAAGCGGGTTCCAAGAGTAGATCGTCGAATGTCAGCCCTACGCTGAACGGTTCCTGAGTCATGCTGGGAGACCTCGTCGCGGTTGAAGGTGTTGGCATGCGCCCTTTCTGGTCCCGGAAAGGGGCGTAAGGCACCGGGGGGATTGCGCCTGAAGGTAAAAAATGATGGGAAGCCGGGGCGGCGGCGGAAAGGCCCGCTACGGAAGCGGGGAAGCCGAAGCGGTGCCGCAAGGCCCGGGCTCGCGAGGTTATGGCCGGGGTATTGGGGGACGGCGCCGAACGGGCGGCGGAGGAGCCGGGGACGGGGACGGTGACGGGCGGGCGGG
>JAIRZX010000109.1 GCA_031267005.1 Deltaproteobacteria bacterium | reverse complement strand
AAGCGGCGCAGGGAGTTCCCCCGCCGTCCGCCCGCGGAGGACGTCTTGCACGGGGAACGCGGCGGGCCCGACTGGATGCCCTTGGACGGGCTCTTCGCCAGGGTATCGGCCGACGCGTGCCGAGAAATCTTCGGGCCCAACCTCCCGAACGCCGCGCGTGGGAACCCCCGCCCGGCCGGTAGCCGCC
Organism: Deltaproteobacteria bacterium; assembly: GCA_031267005.1. GTDB lineage: Bacteria > Desulfobacterota > Desulfarculia > Adiutricales > Adiutricaceae > JAIRZX01. The sequence goes on along the minus strand of JAIRZX010000109.1, from coordinate 4,634 downwards.
CGACCCGGCCTGACGGGCAAGCGTCCCGGACCATTCCGCGTCTGAACCCTTCCCGGGCCTAACTTCCCCGCGCCGCGCTTACGGCCTTACAGGGCGGCGGGACGAACGGCGCCGCAGGGAGTGCCTGACCCTGCCGCCCCGTCATCCAAAGAAGACGGGCCATTCTCGCCCGCCGGCGCCTTACCGGACCCCCGGCCTTTCAGCGGCCGCGGGCCCGTACCGGTTGGCCCCTCCAAACCGGAGCGCGCCGGGGAAGGCGCCCGGCTCCCTCTAGCCCGCTTCAGACCGCCAGCAAAGTGGCTTCCAAAACCTAGAGAGCTGTGTCGTCAGGCTTAAATGCAAATGCTCTCGATCACCCCTTAGGGGGCTAGTATGTTGCAAGGGTCCCGGACGCTGCCTGAGGCGGCTCCGGGAGGCCTGGAGGAAGCTTGAGGGAAGGCCGGCCCTGCGGGCGGGCGCGGAGCGCCGTCGGCTTCGCCCGCAGGGGCCCCTTGATTCAGCCATGAAGGAGGGGCCGTCCCGGGCCGAGGGGCAGATGAATAGATACCATCGAGTTAACTCTTTCGGAAAGGCGGCCCCTTCTCGATAAGCCGTTAATCGTTCCCGTGTCCTTCCGGTTTGCATTATCTCGAAAGGGCTGGACCTTTCCGCCTTCTTTAAGGCAACGCCTGGCAGGGGCGAATTTGAGGCGTCCTGGCGCTTCTGCATGTTTTGCTCGCAAGACGCTTTTGTTTTTTCCGGCTCAGTTTATCCGCTTTCCGCGATGTTACGCAACATATGGCATATTTACAATATTTTCCACCCAACAAAAAGCCACGTTTTCTGACATTTTTTTAAGCACTCCTGAAACTCCGCCCCTCTCCGCTTGCCGCGTCACCGGCCACGAGCGGCGCCATATGGCTCCGTTCAGTTCCGGAAACCTCCAAAAACGCCGCGTCTGCCTTTTCCGTCCAGCTGGCCCGTCTGCCGACCCCGCAGTTTCGGCCCGGGCTCGCCAGCAGACCCCGCAGTTTCGGCCTGGGTTCGCCAGCAGACCCCGCAGTTTCGGCCCGGGATCCGCATGCCGGTTCCTCAGTTTAGGCCCGGGGTCCGTCTGTCGGCTCCTCAGTTCCGGCACGGGTCCCGCCTGACGCGCCGGACGGATCAGCTGAGGGGCGATTCCGCGCCTTCCGTTGGCATGGGCAAGGATGGGCCCGCGTCCCGCGAGCTTCGCGCCGGCCCCTTCAGGCCCCGAACGCTTATGCTTGTAATTCCAAAGGGGCAAAACTTGTGTCCAAAAATTTCACGACCGCTGCCGGACGGGACGCCGACGCACATCCGCATTCGGGCCTGTCGGCCTGCGGTCGCCAAGCCGGCCCCCTTCCCCGCCGGCTTCGGCCGCCGCGTCGGCCCTCCTGGAGCTTCCTGGGACCTGAAATATACGCTTTCAACATCTGGTGTAATCTTTCGGGACTTTAGCCATATGTGCGGCGGCTTCTCGACCGGGTGGGAGAAAGTGGATTTTTTTCCCAAAATATTCTCGCCCAAGGCCAAAAATAGTTGACAGGTGGGAGGGGCGGGGGTATTCTGCCAATCACCCTCTCCAGAGCCGTCCGGCACTGAGCGGGGGATCCGCCCCCGCCGGCCGGGGGGAAAGGCAACGATGGTCCAAGGCGCTTCCATAGACTTCTTCGGCGAGGCGAACCACTCTCTGGACGACAAGGGGCGGCTCACGCTGCCCGGCCACGTCCGGACGCAGCTCGCGAGGTCCTCCAGCCCCGAGCTCCTGTGGCTCGGCTGGATGCCCGGGGACGCCTGCGTGAACCTCTATCCAGTGGAGACCAAGGACGAGCTCGACGCCGAGTGGGCCGACCCGGCCCGCTTTTCCAGCACGGCCCAGCATTCGGCCTTCCTCAGGCTTTGGAAGTCGCGCCTTGAGACGGTGTCCCTCGACAAGGCCGGGAGGATCCTCATACCCGCTTCCAAGAGGGAGCTGGCTGGCATCAAAAATGACGTAGTGGTGAGCGGGAAAGGACCGAAATTGGAGATCTGGGAGCCCGAAGCCTTCAGGGCGAGGCTCGCAAAGGACGAGGAGCTTTACCTGGCGACGCTGGCGGCCGAGAACGCCGCGGGGCCGGATCTCGCTTCGAGGCTACCCAGGTGCTAGGGGCCCTCTCCATGTTCTCCGGAGGCCGGGGGAGCGGTTTCGGCCGCGGGCGGGGCCGGGGCCAGGAGCCCCCCGAGGGCATCCCGGCGGCTTTCCGCCCGGAGGACCCGGCGGAAGGCCTTTCCGTCCCGGCCCCCCGTTCCGCTCCCGCCGGACGGGAGGGGCCATCGCCCGACGCCCTGTCCGAGGGGTTCGGCCATAGGCCGGTAATGCCCGCAGAATGCCTTGAGGCCTTGGCGGTCCGTCCGGACGGCAGCTACGCGGATCTCACCTTGGGCGGGGGCGGCCACAGCCGCCTCGTCCTCGACAGGCTCGGCCCCGGGGGCAGGCTCCTGTGCCTCGATTTGGACCCCGAGCCCCTGGAGGCGGCCCGCGCGTGGGCGGCTTCCGATCCCAGGGTCACGCTCCGCCGGGGGAGCTTCGCCGATCTGCCGGCGCACGCGGACGCGGCGGGCATGCCCCCCCTGGACGGCGTTTTGGCCGACCTGGGCCCCAGCTCCCGCCAGATGCTCGCCCCGGAGAGGGGGCTGTCGTTCGGCTCGGACGGGCCTTTGGACATGCGCCTGGACCCGGACGGGCCCGTAACGGCCGCCGATCTGGTCAATTCCCTCCCGGAAAAGGAGCTCGCGGATCTGGTCTACGCCCTTTCGGGGGAGCGGGCGTCCCGGAAGCTCGCGGCCGAAATCGTCCGGCGCCGCCGCCAGAAGCCCTTCGCGACCACCCTGGAACTGGCCGAGGTAGCCCGCAGGGTCGTGCGCCCGCCCTCCTCGGGCAAGCGCGTCCACCCGGCCACGAGGCTGTTTTTGGCCCTCCGTATTGAGGTTAACGGTGAGCTGAAGGCCCTGGAAGCGCTCCTTTCCCGCGTCCGGGACTGCCTGGCCCCCGGCGGGAGGCTAGCCGTAATAAGCTTCCATTCCCTGGAGGACCGGATGGTGAAGGATCTGTTCCGCCCCGGCCCCAAGTCGATTCCCAGGCTCTGGGACCCGCTTTGGAAGAAGCCGCTGGTCCCCGGGCGCGCCGAGGAGCTCGCGAACCCCCGTTCCCGCTCCGCCAAGCTCAGGGCAGCCGCGAGGACGGACGGCCCCGCCCCGGACTCCCAGGCGGCTGGACCCTTCGCGCCCCCCGGCCCGACCGCGCGTTAGTTTTTTTCCCCCGGCGGGGGCCCGCGGCTGCGGCCGCCCTCCGCCATTGCCGGCTAGGGAACGGCGCCGGGCCTTTTCCCGCGCCTTGCTCCCGCGCGAACCGCGTGCCGCCGCAAGCTACCCCGGACCGGGGCGGACCCCGGCCCCCCCGAACCCCAAGCCCACTCCCGCCCGGACCGCCTTTCGGGTCCCGGCCCCAAGTCCCGACGGATCCCTCGACAGATGACCATGGACCCCCCCCGGACAAGGCCCTACCGCCACAAGGATCTCCAAAAGCAGGCCGCGAAGGCCAAAAGGAAGAAGAAGCCCGATCAGCCCAAGCCCCCCCGCGAGATAAGCCTAGAGGCCAGGAGGCGCCGCGAGGAGAGGCTCAGGCGACTGGCCGAGTACGGAAGCCCCGAGCGCCAGCGCATAGAGGTGGCCCCGGGCGACAGGCTCACCCGCTTCAGGCCTTGGAGTTTCTCAATCATCGTGAGCGGCATCATGGTGGCAGTCCTTGGGCTTTTCGCCCTGATAGCTGTGGCCCAGGGCCGCAACCAGCTGGGCATCGAGGTTTCCAGACTCAACAGGGAGCACCAGCGCCTCGCGGAGGTGAACACCCGCCTGAAGGCCAAGATCGAGGAGCTGGTAGTCCTCGAGGATCTGGAGGCCATAGCCCGCCAGAGTCTGCGCCTCCAGATCCCCCAGAAGGGCCAGATCGTGGAGATCGACTGAGCCGGCCGCGCTCCGGGCGGGTTATGAGTTTTGACGGCTTAAGGAGTTTCAGGACTTTCAGGACTTTCAAGACTTTCAAGACTTTCAAGAGTTTCAAGAGTTTCAAGAGTTTCAAGAGTTTTTTCCCCTTAGGTTTCCCTTCAGGAAAATCGAATACCGCCCCCTCACGGCCCCGGAGCGTTTCCGGGGCTGAAAAGCCGTCTTTTGCCGGCCGCGTTTTCACGGCCCCTTAACCTCCGGCGGCTTGCCGCCCGACCGCTTGCCACGCAAGGGGCCCGCCCCGTTCCGGACGCGCGCCAATGCGGCCTGAAGCCGATTCCCGGCTTCGCTCCGATGGCCGGACGCCGACCGGGGCAGCCCCCCTTTCCAACTGCCTTTAGCTGAGGCCTCTCCGGGCCTCCGCACAATCCCCCGGCGCCTTGCCGGGCTTCATGGCTCCGATTCGGCGGCCCTGCGGAAGGACGGGCGGCGCAAGCCCCCCCCTTTCCCGTCAAGGCCTCCGGAACGCCTTTGCGCGGATGGAGTATTGCGCCTCCCGCAGCCGCGGCGTTCCGTTCCCCCGTTCCCCCGTTCCCCCGTTCCCCCGTTCTCCCGTTCTCCCGTTCCAAGCTCCGGGGGGAGGTCGGGAGGGG
>JAIRZX010000277.1 GCA_031267005.1 Deltaproteobacteria bacterium | reverse complement strand
AACATGATAATACAAGCACTTAACTTTAAGCTTCCTGTTTTATAAATATTGTTATTTATTTATGTTATGCTCTGGAATTGATCTTTCTGTAGCAAGAAGATTTCCAGAAATATAGATTACGCTTCTGACTCTCGGTTCCTTGAGTCTTTCCAAAAGAGAATCGAAATGCGTCTCTTTTTGAAGGATCAGGAATCCGGCAGCCTGGTCAATATCCTTTCTTGTAATGACTTTGGAGTAGTCTTTCTTAAATTGCCTTACGACGACATCATCCGCTATGGCGTTGACCAGCCAGGGCTGGCCGTCGGTCCAGTACCATGCCCTCTCGACTGCGGTTGGCTCGAAGAATTGACCAGTCTCAGCAGTGTGCTGGCTGTAAAGCGAATTGATTTCCTCAAGGGAAAAGTTGGACAGAGTCAGAGACTTCTTTTTTACGTTGAAAGGGCTTGCCAGGCCAGTCGACTTCGCCTCGGGCCTGACCATGTACAGATAGTCACTTATGTCACGCATGCCGACAAGGGCCATCGATCGGGGAAATTTTGTGGACTCCGAAACGGAACGGGCGAGATAGCCCGTCCTTATCTGGGCCAGGAACAATACGAGAGGATCTTCAGGAATACAGTCGGCTTCGTCGAAGAAGACGACCAGTTCCCTGTCCAAGGACTGGCACAGGCTCCTGAGCAGGTACCGTACCATGCTTACGGTAGAGTTCATGGACGGCTTGCCGTCAAAAGCGTAAGCCAGCCTGCTGATCTCAGCCATGTCGGAGGCTTCAATCTCAGAATTTAACAGATCTACGACGTATTTCATGGCCGTTGAAGGGTCGTTAGTATTCCTTAAAAATTCAAGGGAGCAGTTGATGGCGTAGTACCTCCCTTCGGAGTTAATTTTCTTGGTCAAAGCTTGCAAGCACGTAGTTTTGCCGGACTGACGAGGGGCATGGAGGACGAAATAGAACTCGCCGTCTATCATGTCTGTTATGTCCGGGAGACGCGGGATAGCAGGTAACATGTAGTGTTTTAGAGGATTGCAGGCGCCTACGGTGTTGAAGCTTTTGACGGGGTTTGCGATCATGGGCTCTCCAAAACCAGGCATGAGGTTTTTTGATTGCTTTGCCGCAAGCTGACATGTACTGCCAAGCTGACTTCATGTACTGTCAAGCTGACTTTATGACAACATGATAATATCAGAAAAGCGCAGTTAAAGCAAATCAAGACGAATAACGATTCCGCTATGGAAACCATCATTTTGATTTTGTCAGGGAGACTGGCCCCGCCTAACCAATCAGGACGAAACGGCTTTAGTGTGCGCATGAAATTTTCGTTGCGGCGGTACGTGGCCCATGCTCAGTTCCGCGCGTTTGCCGCGCGTTAACACGCTGTCTTTAAGGCCGCAGGAGCGCGGCCCGTCTTAAGGCCGACTGGCGGGACGGGCAGTTTTCCACAGGCGCCGCAATGGGACGCGTTTTTGTGCTGCAGTCGCGGGGCTGACCCGGCCCGGCACGCGTTTCTGTTGACTGCGCTCCTTATCGGTGTATGATTAAGCGATTTCAGAGCATATCTAACGCCCGGGAACCTAACCCAACGGACCAGGAGCCTTACATGCCGCCCGATGCCAGCCCCCAGTCCCGCCCCCGCGCGGATCGCGCCAAAGGTTTTTCCCCGCGCGCCTTGTGGACTGCCTGCTCGCTCGTTTGCCTCTTAACGGCTTTCGGGAGCGTCCCCTTTTCCCGGACGCCTGGAACCGGGATCCTCTTCGCGCAGGCTGGCGATGCCGCCCCGGCCGCGTCCGTGTCCCCCGGAGCGGCGGCGGAAACGGGAGCTTCCTGTTCCGGGAAGGCGCGCTACCGCCCGGCATGGTCGTTCGAGCCGATGGGTTCCGAGCTCGAGGCCGTGAGGGAGCGGGCGGAGAGGCTCCAGGACGCCTCCGACTTCGCGGGCGCGGCCATGGCCTGGGGCAGGCTCTCCTTTAGCCTGCCTCCTGGTCCCGGCGGGGAGGGGGACCTGAGGGCCTTAGCCGCCTTAAGCCGCGGAGCCCGCGCCCAGCTGGAGATCCCCATGTGCTCGCGCGGGCCGGACGGCCTGGCCTCCAAGGCCGCCCACGGGCTCAAGGCCGCTTTGGGGGAAAGCTCGGCGGAAGCGCTGTACGCCGAGGAGACGGTAGCCTCCTGCCTTATGGAGACCGGAAGCGCCCGAGACGCCGTAAAGCCCCTCGCGGAATTGACGGAACGCTCTTCCGGGTCTTTGGGGGCTGCGCACCCCCAGACGCTCTCCGCCAAAAGGGCGCTGGCCAAAGCCGTCCGCAGGGCGGGCGACCCCCGGGGCGCAGCGGCCGCCATGCGGGAGGCGCTGGATATTTCCGACAGGGAGCTAGGGGCCGACGATCCCGGCTCGGTGGACGCGGCGGCCGAGCTGGCGCTGGATCTCTACGGGGCGGGGGACTACGCTGGAGCGGCCGCGTTGGACCGGCGGGTGCTCGCCGCCCGGGAGCTCTGCCAGGGCCCCGACGACCCGGAGACTGTCAGGGCGGCCAACTACCTGGCCCTGGATCTGAACAGGCTGGGCGAGTACGCCGAGGCGAGGGCGCTTTCCGAGCGGGTGCTCGCCGACCGCGCGAGGATACTCGGCCCCTCGCACCCCGATACCCTGCTCGCCGCCAACAACCTGGCAGTGACCTTGAGAGCCCTGGGCGACTTCGGGGCGGCCAGGGACGTCTACGCGACGGCGCTCAAGGCCGGGGAGGGCTCGCTCGGGGCCGGGCACCCGGACATGATCATGATGCGGGCCAACCTCGCCACGCTCATGACCTCGGCGGGCGATCCGGAAGGCGCGCGCAGGGAGCTGGAAGCCGTCTACGAGGAGAGCGCGAGTGTGCTGGGCCGCGACCACGAGGGGACTTTGGCGGCCGCTACTTCGCTCGCGGACGCCCTGTGGGAGACGGGCGAGCGCCTGAGATCGCGAGAACTCTACGAGTCGGTGCTCGCCTCCCGCGAAAGGGTCCTGGGGCCCGAGCATCCAGAGACTCTCCTCTCGCTCGTGAACGTGGGTAACGTCCAGTACGGCGCGGGGGAGTTCGCGGCCGCGCGCCGGACGCTCCTCAAGGCCTTGGAGGCGTACACGCGCCTCTACGGCCCCTACCACCCCGGGTCGGCGGCAGCGGAGGTGAATTTGGGGCTCGTTTCGCATATGGAGGGTGACTCTCGCCAGGCCGTCTTCTTCTTGAAGCTAGCCGTGGAGGCCTCCCAGAGGACGCGGGCGACCTTGGCCGGGGACGCCGGGCTCGCCAGGAGCTATCTCGCCGTCGTTTCGGAAAGGTACCACCTCCTGTTTTCCGAGCTCATGAAGGAGGGCCGCGCCGGGGAGGCGATAGCCGTCCTGGAGCTCTTGAAGGAGGACGAGCTGAGGGAACTCGTCCCTGAGACCGAGCCGGATCCGGCCTCGGCGCCCGCCGTCTTCGCGGGCACGCCCGACGAGGCCGCCCGGAGCGCGTACATGGCGGCGGCCGAGAGGGACGCCTCTTTGGAAGCCGAACGCAAGGCGCTCTCCGCCGCCGGGTCGGCCGAGGGGCTCGACGCCGCGGGAGCCGCCAGGCTCAAGGAGGTTTCCGAGGCCGTTCCGGAGGCGAAGGCCGCCTTCCTGGAGCTCTGCGCGTCGCTCCCCGGGCGCCTGGACGGGCCCGGCCCAAACGAGGGCGGGCCGGCGCCCGCCACAGCGGAGGGCGGCCACGCAGGCGGCGCCTCCGAGCGCGTCCGGGCCAGCCAGGCCAGGCTCGCGGGCTCCGGGGCGGTCCTCGTCTACGCCGTTTCGGCCCCGGAGTCGCTTTACCTGCTGATGGTGACGCCGGACTCGCTCGTGGCCAGGGAGTCGGCCGTGGGGAGGGAGCGGCTGGAGGAGCTCGCGATGGAGTTCAGGCGGCTCGTACACGATCCCCAGTCCGACCCCCGGCCGGTAGCCAAACGCCTTTACGACGCCTTGCTGGGCCCGCTCGCCCGGGACATCGAGGCCTCGGGCGCTGAGACGCTCGTGCTCTCGCTCGACGGGGCGCTCCGTTACGCGCCAGTTGCCGCGCTGTGGGACGGGGAGCGCTGGCTCGCGGAAAAGCACCCCACGGTGCTCTTCACGGCCTCTACCCTCGCGCGGATGGGGGACGGCGGGCGCGCCCCCGGGCGCTCCGCCATGGCCCTGGGGGTTTCGGAGGCGCAGCCCGGCTACGCGGCGCTTCCCGGAGTGGCGAGGGAGATCGGGGCTATCGTGGGCTCGGGCGGGGAGCCCGGCGTCATGCAGGGCGACGCCTTTTTAAACGACGCCTTCGACAGGGAGGCGCTGGCCCGGAGCCTCGCCTCGGACGCGCCGGTGGTGCACGTCGCGAGCCACTTCAACCTGGATCCGTCGAGCCTGGAGAACACCGTGCTCCTTTTGGGCGGAGGCGGGAGCATCAGCCTCAGGGAGATGCGCTCTGACGCCGCCTTCGACTTCTCCGGGCTCGATCTGCTCACCCTGTCCGCCTGCGACACCGGTTCCGGCGCCCGCCGGGGCGACAACGGCAAGGAAGTTGAGAGCTTGGGCGAACTCCTGCAGCGTTCCGGGGCCTCGGCGGTGCTGGCGACGCTCCTTCCCGTGGACGACAGCTCCGCGCCTGATCTCATGCGGGAGTTCTACCGCCTGCGCTACGTCGAGGGCGCGGACAAGGCCGAGGCGCTCCGCGGGGCCCAGCTCGCCGTGATGCGGGGGGCGCCCGGACGGGACGGCGGCTCCGGGGCGGACGGCACGCGCGGTGCGGTGCGCGGCGTCGCCGTGAGCGCCTCGCCGGCAGCCGGCGGCGAAGGCTCGGGGGAAGTTGCCCGGGCCCCGCGCTGGGACGGGAAAGGCTTCTCGCATCCTTACTATTGGGCTCCGTTCGTGGTGATGGGCGACTGGAGGTGATTGGAGCCTCCCGGGGCCCCGTACAGGCCAGCGGAGCTTGACCGAGCTGGATTGGGGAGACCTGAGGCGGGCTGGGCCTTGTGGAGCCGTATCGGCGAGGAAGGAGGCGGGCTTCCGGCTGTCCTCGTCTTTCGAAGGGGGCCGGGATTAACGGGGATTCCGTCTGGTGCGAAGGCACGGGCGGCGAAACCGGGCGGACGGCGACCCGTGACGAGCGCGCCGCTGTCCCGCGAAGGCTTTTGCTTCCCGCGACGGCTTCCGTCGATCCGCGCGGTTTATCGCGCATCATAGCGGCAGGCGCCCCAAGCGACGCGAGGGCAAGTTGTCTGCCGCACCGGAAAGAAAACATGGAAAACTCCCACTCCCACCCAACTCGCCGTGAGGGGCTGGCCCGTTGCCTCTCCAGCTCCCGCCCGCTCCTCCAAGTCCCTCGCATCGTACTTGGCCTCTGCGCCCTGTTCGCCTTCGTCCTTTGCGGAGCGCCCGTCTTCGGGCAGGGGCCGGGGCAGGGCGCGGGGCAGACGGCGTCACCCGCGTCAGCTGCGGCCCCCGGTGCCGTTTCGGCTCCCGTTGCCGTTGCGGCTCCAGAGGCCCCCGGGGCCGTTGCAGTTCCCGGGGCCGGGCCGGACGCCGCGGCGGCTGCAGCGACGGAGGCGAAGCCGGACGCGGCCCCCGCCGCGTCTTCAGCTCCCGTCCAGGGCGCGGCCCCTGAGCCCACTGTCGCCGCAAAAGCCCGCTACAGGCCAGTCTGGGCCTTCGAGGCTATGAGACCGGAGCTTGAGGCGTTGAGGTTGGAGGCCGAGAGGCTCTCGGACGAGGCCCTTTACGCGGCGGCGGCGGAGGCTTGGGGGCGGCTGGCTTCGGGGGCAGGGGCGGCCTACGGCCCCGGCGACCTGCGGGCCGCGGCGGCGGCCTTCCGCCGCGCCCGCTCGCTCGCGGACGCGGGCGAATTCCCCGAAAAGCTCTCCGCCGATGCCGCGAGTGCGGCGGAAGCCCTCGCGCGGATCTCGGGTGCGGATTCCGCCGAGGCCCTCTTCGCATCGGAGACCGCCTTGAGGCTCCTCGCGGACGGTAAACCGGCCGAGGCCAGGGACGGGCTCGCCGCCTTGGAGGGCCGCGCGGCCGCGGCGCTCGGAGCCCTGCACCCCCAGACGCTCTCGATAGGGCGGTCCCTCGCGGCTGCTGCGCTCGGGGCGGGCGACGCCGCCGCCTCCGCGGCGGGCCTGGCCGAGCTCGCCCGGCTTTCCGCCGGGGCCCTGGGACCGGAGAGCCCCGAGACGCTCGAGACCGACGCCAACCTGGCGGCAGCGCTCTACGTGGCGGGCGATTTGGAGGCGGCGGGGGCGGCGGGCATGCGCTCTTTCGAGGGGCGCGAGGCCGTCCTGGGCCCCGACCACCCGGACACGCTCCTGGCGCTCACCGCGGTAGCCTACGCCCGGTACGGGCTGGGCCGCATGAAGGAGGCGCGGGACCTTTTCGCGCGGCTCCACGAGAGGCAGCTGAGAACCCTCGGCCCGGACCACAGGGAGACGCAAAAGGGCGCGAACGGGCTGGCCTCGCTCCAGGCCGCCCTGGGGGAGTACGGGGAGGCGAGGCGGCTGCACGAGTCCCTGCTGGAGTCGCTGGAAAGAACGGCCGGGCCCGAGAGCCGGGAAGCGCTCACGGTGAAGGCCAACCTGGCCGAGGATCTGAGGCTGCTGGGCCTTTACGCCGAATCCCTGGACGCGCACGCCCAGGTGCTCGAGGCGCGGAAAAGGACGCTGGGCCCGGACCACCCGGATACCGTGCTGTCCCTCTCCGGCGCGGCCGCGGCGATGTTCCATTTGGGCGACGTCAAAGGCGTGCGGGGGCTCCTTGCCCCCGCGCTGGCCGGGGCCGAAAAGGCCCTGGGGCCCGCCCACCCCTACGTCCTTGTCTTGAAAAGCAACCTCGCCGCGGCCGAGGAAGGGCTTGGCGGCTACGCCGCGGCGGCCGAACTCTTAAAGCAGGCGCTCGAAGGCATGGAGGGGACTTTCGGGGCCGGGCACCCCGACACCGAGGGGGTGAGGGGGAACCTGGCGGCCGTGCTTTTCCAGCTCGGCGAGTACGCCCAGGCGAGGGACCTGGACGCCCAAGCCCTGGCCGGAAGGGAGAAGGCGCTGGGGGAGAACAATCCGGCCACGGTCTCGGCCATGATAAGCCTGGCCTACAGCCTCGCCCAACTGGGCGACCTGGAGGGCGCGGGGGAGCTGGCCTCGAGGGCGGCCTCGGCCATGGAGGCGTCCCTGGGCCCCGACCACCCCGAAACGCTCTCGGCGAAGGAGGCGCTGGGCTGGCAGCTCATGTCCGCCGGGGACACAGAAGGCGCGAGGGCCCTTTTTTCGAGGGTGCTGGAGGCCAGGGTCTCCGTCCTCGGGCCGGACCACCCGGACTCCGTGTATACCCTGATACGCCTGGCATCGGCCGCGGGCGCGTCCCGGAAACGGGAGGACAACGAGGCCGCCAGGGATATGTACCTCCAGGCCCTTGAGGCGTCCTCCAGGACGCAGGGCCCCTACTCGAAGCAGGCCGGCATGTCCGCCGAAGGCGCGGGGAGGGCCTACGCCAGGCTGGGCTTCTCCGGGGAGGCGGTATTCTTCGCGAAGGTCGCCGTGGACGTCGCGCAAAGGACACGGGTTAGCCTGGACGCCTCGGAGGCAGGCCTGGGGCGCGGGTACCTGAGGACAGTGGCTGACCGCTACCACCTTCTCTTCGACATGCTCATGAAGGCGGGCCGCAGGGACGAGGCGCTCGCCGTGCTCGGGCTTTTGAAAGAGGACGAGTTAAGCGGCCTGGAAGGCGGCCTGGAAGGCGGCCCGGAGCCGGCCTCGGCCCCCTCGGGCGGCCCGGCGGGGGCGGAGCCTGAGGTCGCGCCGTCAGCCCGGGCCCGGGGCGCGGCCGCTGGCGGGGACCGGGGCGCGGAAGGGGTAAGCGCGGAGGCGGGCGGGGCCCGGGGCGTGGATGAGGCAAGCGCGGAGGCGGGCGGGGCCGATCTCTTCACGGGCACGCCAGAGGAGGCGGCCCACAGGGCCTGGCTCTCGGCTGCGGGGACCGGCGCGGCCATCCAGGCCGAACGGGCGGGGCTCCAGGCGGCCCGCGCCGAAGGCAAGCTGGACGCGGAAGGAGAAGCCCGACTTTCGGCGCTCGGCGCTCGGGCGATAGAGTCGGGCGAGGCCTTCCAGGACGTCTGCAGGAGGTTAGGCGAACTCCTGGGCGCCCCCCCCGCCGGGGGAGGGGAGGCGGCGCCCGCGGCGGGCCCGATGGCCTCGCTGGGCGCCGAGAGCCTGAAGGCGGCCCAGAGGCTCATCGGGGGGAGCGGGGCGGCCCTGGTCTACGCCGTTTCGGCGGAGAGCGCTCTGTACCTGATAGTCGTCACCCGGGATTCTGTCGCGACCAGGGAGTCTCCCGTGGGGCGGGCGGAGCTCGAGTCCATGGCCATGGAGTTCCGGTCCGTCCTCCAGGACAGGCGTAAGGACCCTAGGCCGGCTGGCAAGAGGCTTTACGACGCCCTTATCCGGCCCCTGGAGGGGGATCTGGGGAAGCCCGGTGCCCTCCTCATGCTCTCGCTGGACGGGGCGCTCCGCTACGTGCCCGCGGCCGCGCTCTGGGACGGGAACGGGTGGCTCGCCGAGAGCCGGCCCACGGTCATCTTCACCAGGGCCACCGCGGCGGCGCGGGATACGGCCGCGGGGGCCCCGGCCGGCGGCGTCCGGGCCAGGGCCATGGGAGTCACGCGCGCCTGGCCGGGCTTCCCGGCCCTTCCGGGCGTGGCGGCGGAGATTGAGGCCGTCGTGGGCGGTAAGGCGGACGGGTCCGGGACGGGCGGAAGGGAGGTTAAGCCGGCCGGGGGGGTGCTCGTAGGGGAAAGCTATCTGGACGAGGCCTTCGACAGGGCGGCGCTGGCGTCCAGCCTCGCTTCGGACGCCCCGGTCGTGCACGTGGCGAGCCACTTCAGCCTGGACCCGACGAGCCTGGAGGGCACCGCGCTCCTTTTGGGGGACGGGGGGCGGCTCAGCCTGGGCGAGATGCGCTCTTCCGGCGACTTCGACTTCAGGGGGCTGGATCTGCTGGCGCTGTCGGCCTGCGACACGGGCTCCGGCGCCCGCAGGGGGGAGACCGGCAAGGAGGTGGAGAGCCTGGGCGAACTCCTCCAGAGGGCCGGGGCCTCCGCCGTGCTGGCCACCCTGCTCCCGGTGGACGACATGTCCGCGCCGGAGCTCGTCCGCGAGTTCTACCGCCTGAGGTACGTCGAGGGCAGGGACAAGGCGTCGGCGCTTCAGGGCGCGCAGCTGAAGGTCATGCGCGACCTGGGCGCGGATACCGCCCCCGCCAGGGGGACCGCCGTGGGCGGGCGCGCCGGGGCGGCGGCCGAGTCCGCCCCCGCCTGGGAAGGCAAGGGCTTTTCGCACCCTTATTACTGGTCGCCGTTCGTGGTGATGGGCGACTGGCGCTGAGGGGGAGGCCCCCTTAACCGCCGGGGCGCCCGGCATCGCCTGAGCCGGTTGAGCCTCCGGGGCCGCCGTGTCCGCCGTAACTTCTCGAAAACGGCGGACGGGACGACGGCGTGCTGCCCGGGCAAGGGGTTGCGGCCGCTAGCTTGCCGGCCCGCCGGGCGAGAGGCCGCAGGCGTTCGCCCGCGGGGAAGGCGGGACGGGACGGGGGAGGATCAGTCCGGAAACGGGAATTCGCACCAGGAGAGCGTCTCGGCCTCCGAAGCCGTCTGGGCGACCGTCTTGCCCTCGTCGTCCGCGAGATCCCAGAAGCTGAAATCATCCGGGAGCGTCCCGGCCTTGGCCGCGGCGTGGGCCACCGTCCTGCCCTTGCCGTCTTTGAGCTCCCAGTGGTCGAAGTCGTCGGGCAAATTATCGGCCTTGGCCGCGGCGTGGGCCACCGTCCTGCCCTTGCCGTCTTTGAGCTCCCAGCGGTCGAAGTCGTCAGGCAAATTATAGGCCTTGGCAGCGACGTGGGCCACCGTCCTGCCTTTGCCGTCTTTGAGTTCCCAGCGGTCGAAGTCGGCAGGCAAATTATCGGCCTCGGCCGCGACGTGGGCCACCGTCTCCCCCCTGCCGGTCGCCAGCTCCCAGCCGTCGAAGCCGCAGGGGAGGTGGCCGCTCACGGCAGCCCCGTGGGCGACGGTCCAGCCTTCTCCGTCGGCTAGCTCCCAGTCGGCGAAGCCGTCGGGGAGGCTGCCGTTCCTGGCGGCCTCGTGGGCTACGGTCCAGCCGTTGCGGTCGGCGAGCGTCCAGAGCTCGAATCCCTTCGGGAGGCAGCCGTTCTTGGCGGCCTCGTGGGCTACGGTCCAGCCGTCGAGGCCCGCGAGTTCCCACCTGTCGAAGCCCTGCGGCAAAGTTCCGCTGAACGCCGCTATGTGGGCGATTGTCGAGCCGTCACGGACCGCTATCTCCCAGCGGTCGAAGGAGGCGGGCAGCGTGCGGTGGCGGGCCGCGTATTCAGCGACGGATTTGCCCTTGCCGTCAGCGAGCTCCCAGGCGTCGAAGGCGGGCGGGAGCTCCCCGGTCTTCGCGTAGACGTGGGCCACCGTGACGCCTTTCCCGTCCGCGGCCGTCCAGATCTCCGGGTCTGGGGCCAGCCTTCCCTTCGAGGCCGCCGCGTGGGCGACGGTGGTCCCGTCCTCGGAGGTCAGCCACCAAAGCCCGAACTCCTCCGGCAGCGTGCCTTGGCCCCCGGCCACGTGGGCGACCGTCCAGCCCCTGCGGTCGCAGATCTCCCAGCGGTCGAATCCTTCGGGGAGGCATCCCCAGAAGGCGGCGGCGGAGGCGACGCTCACCCCCTTCTTGTCGGACAGCTCCCACCGGTCGAAGCCCTCCGGGAGGCAGTTCCCTTCAGCGGCGCAGTGGTAGACGGTCAGCCCCTTGCGGGTCACGAGATCCCAGCCGTCGAAGAAGGGCGGGAGGTTGCCGGCGGCGGCCGCCAGGTGCGCGACCGTGAGGCCGTCCGGGCGGTCGATGCCCCAGCGCGAGAAGTTCAGGGGGAGCGTCCCTGCCGCGACGGCGGCGTGGGCGACAGACATGCCTTCCGCGTCGGTTATCTCCCAGAGGTTGAAGCCCGGCGGCAGGGTACCCCTCTCGGCGGCCGCGTGGGCGGCGGTAGTCCCGTCCTCCCGCGCCGTGTCCCAGAGCGGGAAGTCGGCGCCGAGGAGGCCCGCCTTGGCCCGGCGGAAGATCTCGGTTTTCGTCAGTTTCTCGGCCATCGCGGTCTCTTCGGTCCTGTCTGGCAAAATAAAGGGCGACGCGCTTCGGCGCCGCGCGGCTGCGGGCTTAGACGGCGGCGGCAGCGCGGTAACCGCGGCCGTTATCGGCCGGATCGCCCGCCGGTGGGCAGGCCGCCCGGCCCCGTTCGCGGGGGGGGCACTTCGGGGGGGGCGAGGAGATACTGGCTGACCAAGCGCGCGGGGAGGTTTCCGTTTTCGGCGGCCAGCCGGGCGACGGTTTTGCCCTTGCCGTCTTTTATCTCCCAGCGGCCGAAGCCCTCGGGGAGCGTCCCGTGCTTCGCCGCGACGTGAGCCACCGTCCAGCCCTTGCCGTCTTTGAGCTCCCAGAGGTCGAAGCCGAAGGGCAAATGTCCGAACTCCGCCGCGATGTGGGCCACCGTCTTCCCGTTGCCGGCCGCTAGCTCCCAACCGGCGAAGCCGTCCGGGAGGCAACCGTTCACGGCCGCCTCGTGGGCTACGGTCCAGCCGTTGAGGTCCGCGAGTTCCCATCTGTCGAAACTCCGCGGCAAGGTGCCGCGTGTCGCCGCTATGTGGGCGATTGTCGAGCCGTCACGGACCGCTATCTCCCAGCGGTCGAAGGAGGCGGGCAGCGTGCGGTGGCGGGCCGCGTATTCCGCGACGGATTTGCCCTTCCAGTCAGAGAGTTCCCAGGCGTCGAAGGCGGGCGGGAGTTCCCCGGCAGTCGCGTAGATGTGGGCCACCGTAACGCCTTTCCCGTCCGCGGCCGTCCAGATCTCCGGGTCTGGGGCCAGCCTTCCCTTCGAGGCCGCAGCGTGGGCTACGGTGGTCCCGTCCTTGGCGGTCAGCCGCCATTGCCCGAAGTCCTCCGGAAGCGTGCCTAGGGCCCCGGCCACGTGGGCGACCGTCCAGCCCGTGTGGTCGCAGATCTCCCAGCGGTCGAAGCCTTTGGGGAGGCATCCCCAGTTGGCGGCGCAGGTGGCGACGCTCACCCCCTTTTTGTCGGACAGCTCCCACCGGTCGAAGCCCTCCGGGAGGCAGTGCCCTTCCGCGGCGGCGTGGTAGACGGTCACCCCCTTGCGGTTCACGAAATCCCAGCTGTCGAAGAAGGGCGGGAGGTTGTCGGCGGCGGCCGCCAGGTGGGCGACCGTGGTGCCGTCCGGGAGGGCTATGCCCCAGCGCGAGAAGTTCAGGGGAAGCGTCCCCGCCAGGGCGGCGTAGTGGGCGACCGACATGCCTGCCGCGTCGGTTATCTCCCAGCGGTTGAAGCCCGGCGGCAGGGCACCCCTCACGGCGGCCGCGTGGGCGGCGGTAGCCCCGCTCTTCCTGGCCGTGTGCCAGAGCGGGAAGTCTGCGTCGAGGAGGCCCGCCTTGGCCCGGCGGAAGATCTCGGTTATCGTCAGTTTCTCGGCCATCGCGGTCTCTCCGGTCCTGTCTGGCAAAATAAGGGGCGCCGCGCGGCTGCGGGCTTAGACGGCGGCGGCTGCGTGGCAACAGCGGCCGTTACAGGCCGGATCGCCCGCCGCGGCCAGGCTTCAGGGTCCGGCTGCCCGGCTCGCCCCTGCCCCGTTCGCGGGGGGGGACGGTCACTTCGGGGGGGCGAGGAGATCCTGCCGGTCGAAGCGTTCGGGGAGGTTTCCGGTTTCGGAGGCCAGCCGGGCGACGGTTTTGCCGTCGCCGTCGGCGAGCTCCCAGCGTTTGAATCCCTCGGGGAGCGTCCCGCGCTTCGCCGCGGCGTGGGCGGCGGTGCGCCCCTTGAAGTCGGCGAGCTCCCAGCGGTCGAAGCCCTTGGGGAGCGTCCCGTGCTTCGCGGCCGCGTGGGCGACGGTGCGCCCTTTTAAGTCCGCGAGTTCCCAGCGGGTGAAGCCCTTGGGGAGCGTTCCGTGCTTCGCGGCCGCGTGGGCGACGGTCCGTCCCCCGCTGTCGGCGAGTTCCCAGCGGTCGAAGCCCTTCGGGAGCGCGAAGGCGTCCGCCGCCGCGTGGGCGACGGTGCGCCCCGTTAAGTCCGCGAGCTCCCAGCGGACGAAGCCCTTGGGGAGCGAGCCGAACGCCGCGGCGAGGTGGGCGACCGTCGTGCCTTCGCCGTCGGCGAGCTCCCAGCCGTCGAAGCTTTTGGGGAGCTTTCCCATCGAGGCGGCCATGTGCGCTACCGTAACGCCGTCGTCGGTCGCGAGATCCCACTGGCTGAAGCCTCTGGGAAGGGTGCCGAACAGGGACGCGTAGTGGGCCACCGTTTGGCCTTTCGCGTCCGCCATGCCCCACTTGTTGAAGCTCCGGGGCAAGCCGTTCTTCGCGGCCGCGTGGGCCACGCTCCATCCCTTGCCGTCCGATATTTCCCAGCGGTAGAACCCGCGCGGCAGCTTGCCTGTGATCGCGGCGTAATGCGCGACCGTCCTTCCCGTGCCGTCGGGCAGTTCCCACAGGTCGTGCGTCTTGGGGAGGGTGCCCGACTGGGCGGCCGCGTGGGCCACGGTGAAACCCGAGTCGTTGGCGACTTTCCACAGGTCGAGGCCCTTGGGGAGCCGGTCGCGGAAGGCGGCCACGTGGGCGACGGTCGTGCCCTCGTTGTTGCGGAGAAGCCACCGGTCGAAGCCGTCGGGGAGCCCGGAGTTGTCCGCGGCCGCGTGCGCCACCGTCCAGCCCGTGTCGTCCGCGAGTTCCCACAGGTCGAAGCCCTCGGGGAGGCAGTCCCAGTTCGCGGCCGCGTGCGCCACCGTCGTTCCGTCGTCCTCGGCCAGGGCCCACCGCTCGAAGCCGTCGGGGATGCAGTGCCCCTCGGCGGCGCAGTGGTAGACTGTCATGCCGTCGTTCGCCACGAGATCCCAGCGGTCGAAGAGCGGCGGGAGGTTTCCCTCCGCCGCGGCCCTGTGGGCCACGGTGATGCCCTCCAGGTCGGCCATGCCCCAGCGCGAGAAGTCGAAAGGCAGGGTGCCGGCCACCGCGGCCACGTGGGCGACCGTGGTGCCGTCGGGCCAGGCTATGTCCCAGCGGTTGAAGCCCGGCGGGAGGGTCCCCAGGGACGCCGCCAGGTGCGCCGCCGAGAAGCCGTCCTTCCGGGCGGCGTGCCAGCGGGGGAAGTCGGCGTCCAGGAGTCCCTTGCGGGCCATCCGGAAGATTTCCTTCCTCGTGAGCTTATCGGTCATCGGCTGCTCCTCCTGCGGGACAGGGGAAAACGCGGGCGGGGCTCCGCCGGAGTGCCTGGCGGGGCGTTTCGCCGCGCGGAGCGCGGGGAACTTCGGCGGGCAGGGCTTGCATGCGGGTCTTGGCGCCGGCGCGGCAGATAATTATACACGGGATCGGGCCCCGGCGCCTTCCCCCGGGCAATTCCGGCTCGCCTGCGGGTATAGACGGAGATCCGGGCGCTCGTCAGGAAGGGCGGTTCCGGCCTGCCGTCCGGGACGGTCGGAGCCCTCGGGGCGCCCACGACCTTACCCGCAGGGAGGCTCCCGGCGCTCGGAAACCGTCGTGAGCGAGCCCGCCGCGGCGGCCTCGCGGGCTTCCGCCCTTCTGTTTTGCCGCACAGGGCATCCTCGGCGGCAGGACGGCAAGGGTTGCCCGCCTCCGCGCTTTCGGGTTCCGTCCGCGGCAATGGGCGGTTGGACATCAAGTGGGCCGCCCGGCGCAAGCCAACCCCGCGCGCGGCGGGCTTGCGGCTGCCCCGGGCTTTCCGGCCTTAGGCGCCGGGCGCAGCCGGCGGGGGTAGACTCCTTCGAGGCGGGCCGCAGGGGGCCGCAGGCGGGGGGAGCGCCCTTTGAGGCTGGCGGATGGAAGCAGAGGTCTCGAGAGGGCCCTGCGGGGGAAGCGGCTGGACGCCGGAGGCGGGCGGCCCTTTCGATGCGTGCGGCGGGGGTCCTTTCCGGGCAGGCGGGGGGAGGGCCCTTCGGGACAGGCGAACGGAGGCTTCGGAGGAGCTTAGAGGCGGGGGGGAGGACGTTGCGGACTGGCCAGGTTTCAATCTGGGTGGGATTTGGGTACTGTTATGGGGTATTATTCCCCTATAAGCGTTGCGCGGCCCTCTTTCAGGGCCCTTCCGGAGCCGATGAAAGACGGCAGGGGAGTCCCTCGGAGAGGTTCGCGGCAGCCCGTTCCGCCGGAGCCGCGCGCAGCTGGCAATATCCTTGCCAGCGTCGGCCCCAGCGCCCGCGGCGTCGCCGGGGAGGGGCCGGAGGGCTCGCGGGGGAGCGGGAATGGCCCCCTTCGCCGGGGCCGCAGGGCCCGGAGCGGCCCCGCTTCCGGTTCCCGGACCGTCCGGGAGGGGGGACGGCCCCTTTGTCGGTCTCAAGGGGGTTAGGAGTCCCGGAAGGCCTGGATGGCGATATTCGCCAGTATGCGCCGCGTTCGCGGGGAAGGGGGCGGCCGGTCCTGGGACAGGCCGCCGTCGGCCTTTCCGGCCGGCCTTGGCCGGGCGGGGGGCCTTCGGCGGCCTCCGGCTTTGGCCCCTTTCCGCTTCCCGCCCGAGCCGCGCAAGCGGCGTTGCCGTCCGCGAGCCTTTCCCGCGCGGCGCCTGAACAACGGAGGAGTTCCATGCCCCCTCTTAGTTTTTTTTCGAGAGTTCGGGCGAGCGCGTCGAAGTTTGCCGCCCTCGCCGTCTGCGCCCTCTGCGCCGCCGCAGTCTTCGCCGCGCCCCTTTATGGCAAGTCCGCCGCAGACGAGTTGCTCCTGGAGCTGGAAAACACGCCGAACCAGAGCGCGTCCCTCCTCGAGCCCGAAAGGACGGCGGCGCGGCCTGCGGGACGAGGAGGCGCGGCTGGCGGCAAAAGCGGAGGGCGCGACGGCGCGCCGCCCTCCAAAATCACTGCTACGAGCACGAAGCGGTCAGCTTTGCAGGAACCCTCGACCGAAGCGGAGCGCCTGAGAGCGGAGCTGGAAGCGATGAGAAGGCAAGCCGAAGCTGAGTTAAAAGCCGTCTCGACGTCCTAGGGTTCGCCGTCGGCGCGGACGCGTCCTTGGGAGCTTGCCGTCCGCGGCGCTGGGCCGCCCGCCGGATGGCCTGGCAAGGCGTCGAGGGCGCCTGAGGGCGAGGGGCGGGCCTTTCGAGACTGGCTACGGGAGTCTGCGGGCTGGGGGGCTGGGGAGGCCCGGTTTCATCCCGGTTGGGATTGGGGTACTATATAGGTCGTTATTTCCGTGACATGGGCGTCGCGGCCCTCCTCCAGGGACCTGACGGCGCCCTTGAAAGCCGTCCGGGGAGTCCCGCCGGGATGTTCGCGGCTGTGCCGTTCCGACGGAGCCCGCGCCGACGGCAATAGCCTCGGCCCCGTCGGCCCCCGTGCCTGCGGCTTCGTCAGGAAGCCCGTCGGGCTCGGTGGGGAGCGGGAAGGACCCCTGTCGGGGCCTTAGGGCCCGGCGCGGCCTCGCTTTCGGTTGCCGGGCCGTCTGCGGGGCGGCTTTGCCCTATTCCGTTTCCCGCCAGCGCCGCGCCAGCGGCGTTGCCTTCCTCGCGCCTTTCCAGCGCGGCGCCTGAACAGCTGAGGAGTTCCATGACCCCCTTTGGATTTCTTTTGAGGGATCGGGCGTTCGCGGCCAAGCTTCCCGCCATAGCCGCCTACGCCCTCTGCGCCGCCGCAGTCTTCTCCGCGCCCCTTTACGGCAAGTCCGTCGCGGACGAGCTGCTCCTGGAGCTGGAAAACACGCCGAACCAGAGCGCGTCCCTCCTCGAGCCCGAAAGGCCAGCGGCGCGGCTTGGGGGGCAGGGAGGCGCGG
>JAIRZX010000264.1 GCA_031267005.1 Deltaproteobacteria bacterium | reverse complement strand
GGCCGCATCCGGGGCGGATGCGCCCGGGGCCTTGGGGTTAGGGGGCATCCGCGCCCGTCCTTCCCTGGCAAGGGCTCCTGGTATGCCTTGGACGGCACCGGATGGCCTAGCGCCCGCGGCCCAGGGAGGGCGCCTTCCTGGAAGCCCGACCTCCAAAGGCCCCCTGGCCTCCCGAAATCGGCCTGCCCTCCTCAAGGCAGGTGAGGGCAAGGGGCCCTTGCCCGAGGCGGGCGGCGAAAAAAATTTTTTCTGGAAAAAATCTTCATTTTTTGGAGCGGAACCCACCCTCCGGGTCCGAAAACCTCTTGGAGGGGGTCCCGGAAAAACGAGCAATTTTGCCCGTATATCCAGGGTTTCCAAAGGTTTCCGCTATCCGATGACGGCGACGCCGACATGTCCCCGATGCCCCGATCCCGGCCCGGGAAAGGTGCCGCCGCATGAAAAAATTTACCGTAAGGCTATTGACAGCCCCGGAGAGATTGTTTAGCATGGCCGACAGTAGAAAGCGCGCGGGCGACACGGCCCGCTCCAACGCCCCACCCCGTTCCGTTTGGCACCCGTATCCGGAAAGCCTTAAGCTATAGAAAGACTTTTAGCCAGCCCGCGAGTCCGGAAGGCTTCCCGGCATCCGCGGGCGGACTGACAGTAACTCTGCAGCTTTCCAGGATCGTTCCTGGGTTGCGGAAGGTCGGCTACAAGCCGGGGCGAAGGCCCATCTGTCCGGGACGGTCCGCGCGGAACGCCGACGGAAACACCCCTCAAGGCTAGGG
Organism: Deltaproteobacteria bacterium; assembly: GCA_031267005.1. Lineage (GTDB taxonomy): Bacteria > Desulfobacterota > Desulfarculia > Adiutricales > Adiutricaceae > JAIRZX01. The sequence continues at coordinate 9,081 of JAIRZX010000264.1, read as the reverse complement.
GGGGGACCTTAAGACTAAAAACAAGCCAGCGGGCCAAGCCCCCCGCCGAGTGAGAAGGAGGACTTAAGTGAAGAAGACAGAACTGGTCGCCAAGCTTTCCGAGGAAAGCGGCGTCAGCCAGGCCGCCACCAAGACCATCATCGACGGCCTCGTCCAGACCATCCTGAGGACCATCAAGAAGGAGAAGCGCTTCGCCATCGCCGGCTTGGGCGTCTTCCACCTGGTCAAACGGGCCAAGAGGACCTGCCGCAACCCCCAGACCGGCGAGCCCGTAAAGGTCAAGGCGCACAACGCCCTCACCTTCAAGCCCTCCAAGGCGGTCAAGATGAACTTCTCCGACGCCAAGTAGGACCTCGCTCAGGCCGCTCCGCTGACCATCAATCCCTTCCGTCCCCTGACAGGGCCCGTCTCATACGCGAGCCCTGTCAGGGGACGTTTTGTTTAAATTTCCGGCAATTCCGCCATTCTTGCCCCGCCCCTAAAGGGGGCTCCGTCCGAACCAAACCGAAAAAAACCAGCCTCCTCTTCCCCGAGACCGCCTTGCCCTTTTCCTCCGTCCCCTGTTCTTTCAGCCAGCCAAGCCGCTTCCGCTCTCCCCCCGGCTTGCCTGCCAGTTGCCTTCCCGCCCTTCTCCCCGACTGATTTCGCTATCTCCCTTCTGCCTTCCACCTTCCACCTTCCCCAGAATATTGCAGCTCCAGCGCCTCCTTTCCCTTCCATTCCCGCTATCCCCGAACGCTCCGATCTTATTGAATTTACAGTGGTTATTCCCGATTATTCACATGTCTCCCGGTCTGCCCTAACCTCTCCGAACACTTCCAATCCCATACCAGCGCGGAAATAACACCTCCTTTTTTCATTCGGGGCCGTGCGCTCCCGGCCGCACCGGCTGTCACGGCTTTAGCATTTGGCACCCCCCCCGCCAGCGGTCACCATCCGTCCCATCCCGCCATATGCGACCGGTCTGTCCATAGCGTCAATGCATTTTTGGCGCATTTACCGTGATTTCACACTTTTATGGCGCTTTTCGCGTTACAATAACCTCTTAATTTGAAACCAGTTTTTAAGAGGGCTTGCCGCCGGTCCTGCAGGTGGCAAAGTAAACAAACGGGCAATAGCCCTGCGAAACTGCCTGGTAAAGCCCCGGGCATGCCCGCCTCGGCGCACACAGAAAAGGCCTGGAAGGCTTCTGGAAGCCTCCAGGAAAGCCTGTCCGGGCATGACGGCCTTCTGTTCCGTTTTGACCTGAAAGTCCTGCCTCGCTCGTCCTGGGGTGCCTAAATCTCTTTTTAACAAGCGAATGATTTAGGCATTAAGTCGAATCGGTCAGAATCGCAGGAAACCGGGACAGGAAAATATGGGATAGTTGTCGCCGAAATGTAAAACCAAACCTGCCGGGGAGGGAGGCGGGAAAATCCCGCGCGGATAATCGATCGCGGAACCCCGGCCTCCTGGCACCGTTCCCTTCGCTTTTCCGCCCGCCCGGCCGGAACGCGTCATACTCCCCCGCCATGCTTTCCGAACCTGGAACGAGATCGAGGGCCGCCAGATTGTTACGGAAAATTTTAGCGTAAACGGAACCCAAAGGAGCGAGGCCGAGGAGCTTCCAGCCTCCCGTCGGGTCCAAGGCTTAAGGAACCCCCTTGCTGGCCGCCGAGAGAACGGGCAAGGCGGACTGATCTTCTCCGGCAAGGCGGCGCGCTTAATACTGCGAGGGATGCGTAGCCAGGAGATGGACGGGAACGAGGATGGAGCCAGGAGTATTAAGGACGGAGAGGGAGAAGGAGCAGGATCGAGGCAGGGAGGGCGATAGGGCCAGGAGACTAAAGAAGGGGGAAAGAGAAGGAACCGGGAACGAAGCAAAGAAGGCGATGTGGCAAGGAGCAAGGATGGGGTGAGGGAGAAGGGGCCGGGTGCGAGCAGGGGGGGAGGGGGAGAAGGGGCCGGGTGCGAGCAGGGGGTGGGGGAAAGGGGCCGGGTGCGAGGAGGGGGTGGGGGAAAAGGGGCCGGGTGCGGGCAGAGAAGGGAGACGAAGCCAGAAGAGGAAGCTGAAGGACTGACGGGCTGGGAGGCTTCCGGGGCCTCTGGAGTAAGGACGGGGAAGCGCCACGTCCCTGGAATGCCCGCAGGCATGGCGCCGCTCGGACTCCGAAGGCGGACTGCGCGGCAGCTTTAAGGGGACTGCGCGGCAGCTTTAAGGGGATAGGCTCCGGAACCTGAGTCTAACTCGGCGCGGAGTGCCCGCTGGTTCGGGGCAGAGGGCCTGGAGGCAAGGAAGGTTCTTGCACCTTGGTGAGGGAAGGCAGCAGGCCTGGAAGACAAGGACGGCTGGTCGCCCGCCAAGGACTGGTCGAGGAAAAGGAGGGTCTCGGAGGCCGGCGGGCGAACGGCCGGATACAACTCGGGGACGGGACAGGCTGGGAAGAGGGGGGCTCGGGCAGGACGGGACGGGAGGACGGGAAGGAAAGGAAAGGGCTGGCGACGGGGGCGCTGAGGGACTGGAAAGCGGCAGGGCTACGGTCCGGCTAAGACATGATTCGACCGGAAAGGGCCGTAAAGCACCTGGGGAAAACCGGATAGAACCGTCCCGCCCCCTGCGTTAACGGACGCTCTGAGCGTCCGGGACTCCCGGTCATCCCCGGCCGCTGGCTTGAGGGGGCCTTCAGGCCACCCTCCTGCGGCTCCGGGCCAGGGACTCGCAAAGCCTCACGGTGTCGAACACGGTGGCGGCGTAGTAGTCTGCCCTCCAGTAGTCCTTGAGCGCGGGGGTCACCTGGGCGCCGCTTATGAAGACGGCGGGGGAGGAGGCGGCCCCGCGCTGGTCAAGGAGGGCCGCGACGGTGTCTTCCAGGCTGTGGAAGCAACTGGACAGGAGGACCGAGAGCCCTACGACGTCCGGCTTCCAGTCCCTGACGCACTCCAGGTAGCGCGAGACGGACACGTCCACGCCCAAGTCCTTCACGTCGAAGCCGTAGGCTGTGAGGAGGGCGCCCGCGATGTTTTTGCCGAGGCTGTGGATCTCCCCGCGCACGGTGCCGATTACGACCTTGCCCTTGTAGTGGCCCCTCTCCCTGGCTTCAATGCGTGGCGAGACAAGCTTGATGACCCTGTTCATGATCTCGCCCGCCATGATGAGGCTCGCGATGAAGTACTCCCCCGAGTCGTAGAGCTCGTTTATCTCCATCATGGCCGCCTCGCAGGCGGCCAGGATGCACTTTGGGGGCATCTCCGTCTCGTTGAGCTTCCTCGCTATGTCCACCGACGCCCCAACCTCCAGGGCTATGAGCGACTGCACGAGGTTTACGAGGCAGGTCTTCTCGGGGAACAGCTTAGTCATCGCGCGCACCTGGCCTAATCATCCCATACCCCTATCCTGGTTGTGAAGGAGATGTTCTCCTTGGGCGTCATGAACCAGCCGGTGCCCATAGCCTCGTCAGCGAAGCCGTAGAAGGTGTAGCTGATCTTGAAGGAGGGCCGGTCCTGCGGGACCTTCAGGAGATCGGCCTGCCTGGGGTTCAGGACGCAGGGCTCGAGCTTCAGCTGGGACTTCATGACGAAGCCGTTGTCCTTGCCGGTAAACAGGCTGGAAAGCGAGCTCGCCTCCATCTCCGACTCCACTATGGGGCTCTTGGGGTCGTACTTGAGGTACGACCGGTTCAGGAGGAAGGGCTTCCCTTTGTAGGAGACCAGGCGCTCCAGGCGGACCGTCATCTCTCCGGGCTCTATCTCGAGGGAATCTGCCGCGCTCCTCGACGCTTCGGCCATGCCCGCGTAGAGGATCTGGATCTCCACCGCCTTGCGGTCCTCCAGCTTCTCCAGGAGCCCGCCCATGTTGAAGGCGGCCCTGGTCCAGTCCGGGCCGCACACGAAGGTCCCGCTCCCGTGGACGCGGCGGAGGATGCCCTTCTCCGCGAGAATGTGGATGGCCTGGCGGACGGTCATGACCGCTACCCCGTAGGTCTTGGAGATGGCCACCTCGGCGGGGATCCTGCTCCCCTGGGGGAACTCCCCGCTGCAGATCTTCTCCTTTATGAGCGCCGCGAGCTGGACGTAGGCCGGGCCCTTGAAAGAGCTCTTGATGATCACGACCGAGTTTCCGTTATCTTCTTTCATGGTCATGCGAATACCATCGTTATGTTTTCTGTGATCCGCCCCCTGTACGGGGTGCGCGGGGCCTCGGGGCCCTGCCTCGTCGAGGCCCCGCTGGGCCCTGGGGACGCCGCCTCCGGCGCGGACTTAAGTCGGCGAGGCGGGGCCTCGGGACGCGGGCGTCAGCGCTCGGGAAGCCCCGAGAGGGCCCAGGAGCGGCGACCGGCCGACTGAAGGGCTCCTCCGAGCTTTCCAGCTGGACGGCAAGTCTTTACGCGGGATATCCTCAACGCAAACATTGTATCCCCCAGCCCTAAAAAACGCCAGAGATGCCCGCGCCTAACGGGAGAAGGCTTCCACGGCACCCGCCTCAGTCCGGCTATGCGCTGACTACACCGTCGGCCGCAACGCCTGGAAGCGCCGGATAGCTCGTAAGGTCCAGGAGGCCGCGACGAGACCGCCCCCCAAAGAAGCAAGGGGAACGCAGGATCCCCCCTGCCGCGGGAGACAATTGGACGGCCTGGCAGAAGAAAGCCGGTATGACCGGCAGTCCTTTATAGGCCCGGAAGACTGGCAGGCTTGGAAGGACAGGAGGCAGAGCAGAACTGAGGAGAGGAGAGGAGGGCTGGGGAGGGCTGGGGAGAGGAGAGGAGGACGGTGGAGATAAGAAGAGATGAAAAGATATTTAATAGAGCAGTGGGGAGGGAAGGTGGAACAGTCACCTGCGGAGACGGGAGCCGGCCTCAAACGGAACCGTCTCCGCCCGAAGCGTGGCAGACGGGCAGCACGGGAGAGCTTCGTGACCCGGCGAGCCTTGCCCGAACCGCATACGCAACCTGCAGGCGTTCAACCGCAACTGCCTTTCAGGAGCCTGGCTCAGGCGTGTCAATAAAGAAACGGGAACCGGCCTCTACTATATAATATAGTTGGAAGCCGGGCTGATATCTTCCCGACAGCCCCAGAAGGTTTCCCGGAGGAACCCGGAAGAGTAGGTGGCCTCCGCCGACGGACCATGGACGTGGCCGGTGCCGGAGAGACCCGAGGGGCTTCTTTAGCCGTAGCCGTCCCAAGGCCTTATGAACCACCTCTGTTAAAACCGGAACGCCTCCCGCGCCCGCTCCTTCCGTTCCCTCGTCCTCTGCTTGCCCTTACGGGCCAGGACCGTCGCCCTTCCATGGCCGAACCGCCAAAGTGCCCAGACGGAACTGGGCCCCGATCGATCATCGGCCCGCTTAAGCGGGTTATTCAGGAAAGTTACGCTCCGCCGCCTGCGCCCGCCTCCGGAGACCTGGGCCGAGCGGGGGCGGGAGTGCACCGGCAGGGACCGGGCTGCCGGAGTTCGGCTTCCTTCCCCGTCCCCCGCCCCGGACCCCGCCTCCTCCCATCCCCACGCCTCCCCTTCCCTCTCGCGTCATAAAATCCTGTCCGGGACCGCGCCGCCTCCCGGTCAGGCGTCACAGGTAAGGACGGAGTCAGACTGAGCGGCGCCCATCTCTCCACGGAAAGCTACCCCCGATCCGAGGCGGATGATTTCCAGGCGATCCCCGCCCTCATCCCGGAGGAGCCTGTCCAAACCACGGCCGACATAAGGATACGTCAAACCGCGAACCCGAAGCCGCCGGAGCGGCGATTCGGATCCTTATTATAATGGCCGCCTGCGGTCTTGCCGTCCCGGAGGCGCCCTTATCTTTCCGGTCCTATATGTAAGGACGGCGGCGGAGATACGCGACATCTCGCCCCGGCTATGCGGAGCTGACCCGCCCCGTGGAACTGGAACCGTTACGAGCGCGGCGGGCCGCGACGGTCCCGTCGGCTCGTTCAAGGGGAAAGCCGGGTTCAGCCCGGCTCCATATAATATGGTAGCGACAGCCTCTTGCTTGTAAGAGGATGCTGCGCCGGCCTGGATAGAATGGCCCCCATGAACCCCTAGCTGAAGCGCCGCCCGCGCGGGGGAGAGCGGCGGAAAAGACTGCGTCCCCGTGCCTCGGGAAAGCCGGGTTCCGCCCATACCTGCGCCGCCCGCCGCCACGCCGCGCCGGGACGCCCCTCCGGGCAGCTTGCGGCAAATGATCAGGGGTCTGTTGCCGAAAACAATTCAAACGCCAGCACGCTTAGAGCCGCTCTAAACATCAGGCCCGCCGCCCGCGGCGGGACCGCGAAGAGGGAGTTGAAAGGACGGCGGCCGATGGAATCGCTGACGGCGGCCGGAAAAAAAATACCCCGCTCCGCCCGGGCAGATCGCTTGCGTCATTTGAAACAGCCGCCATTGGTCCACAGACGGGAACTCCTAATCGCTCGCCGTCCTTCTCCGCTTGTCCCGCCTGTCCCTCCTGTCCCTCCTGTCTACCCTGTCCCCGCGCGTCCTCCTCCTGCCTCAACTCGGCCAGGCTTCCGGCCGCGCCTTCCGGGGCCGCTCGCCGGGGCGCCAGAATCCGATGGCCACAACTTAAGGGTAAGAGGTTCCTCCAATGGCCACAATAGGTTCCGAGGGACCGCAAAAAACCGCGGCGGTTCCGAAGCCCCCCAAAACTCCCGGGCGGCCCGGAGGCTCCTCCAAAAGTTAAGGGATGCCCAGAAGGCCTCCAAGGTTCCTATGGCGGCGGCTCCAGCGAACTCGAAAAGGAACATGCCAATGGCTGAGGGAGCCGGTTCCTGATTCCGATTCCCGGCATCCAAAAGCCGTCGTGGCTCCTGGCGGCTCAGCAGGGGGGCGCCGAGCACCAAGATGTCCCGTGGGCCCGCGTCCGGGTCAAGAACCCCTTTGGATGGCATGGCTCTGCAAGGCATACGAAATACCCTAATTAAACATATTTTATATTATCAAAATCATTCTTTTATATATATAATATTACCATAATGCCGATAAATTAAAATTTCTCGATATTTTAGAAATTAGGTCGGTGAAAATTAATAATCAGAATTAACGAGTGCTTAAACAAACGCTTCATCCGCTAATCAGCTTCTAATATATTCAAAGCGAAAGGCCAAAAATTACCGAAACAAATCTGCTCTAGACTATTGAAATGCCCCCAACCTTCTGCTAGTATGGCTCCAATGAAAAACGGATGGAACGCCTCCTTCCCCGGCAGGCCGACCACCTGATCATGGCGCGCAGCGGTCGTAAAGGCCGCGAGCCTTACGGAGGCAACGCGCCCCCCCGCCCGGGGGCTTCCGCGACAGGGCGCAAGTGGTTCCATTCGCGTCCGAGGTTCTCAGGGCGGTGTCTGCGGCGGTCAGCCGGGATGCAACTCACCAGAGTTGCGGGCGCTGTTGCGTTCAGCGTCCACCCTGCGTCCGGAACCGGGCAAGCCCGAATCCGCGGAACGCCGCGGCACGGTTCCGCCCCCCTCTCCGCCTGGAAAATTTTTTTCCGGGCGAACCGACCGAAAACGGGTCCCGGAGAAAGGGCTCGGTCGCCCCCAACGGCAAAATGTCCAGGCACCACGGGCACTTGCCAGCCGGGTTACCCAGAGAGACTCTCCGGAAGGAACCCCAAGACATCTAGATTTTTCCCTTGCTTTCGGCTGCCGGGTAGGATATAAAAGATCCAAACTAAAGGTAGCCACCCCGGGTCCCCGCCCCTTCCCACGCCAGGAGCTTTCGATGCGGACCGTTCTTTTCACAGGTTTGTTAGGGTCCGGAAAATCTACTGTGATTTTGAAGCTGGCGTCTTTTCTTAAGGGGCAGGATGGACCGCAGAGCGTGGCACTGATCGAGGCCGAGGCCGGAGACAAGTCGCTAACCTGCGAATTCGCCGCCGACAGCGCGATCGCCGCCGAGGACCTGACTAGGGGTTGCGTAGGCTGTACCTCCCTCGCCGCTGGGCTCTGTAGCGCCTTGGAGAAACTTCAGTCCGGCGCTCCACCCTCCTGGCTTCTCATAGAAGCCTCCACCCTCGGCTTTCAGACAATTAAGGACATGGTCGCCCAGTCGCTTCCAGACGGAGCCCAGCCCTTCACCGTCCTCGTTTTGGAGGCGGTAGGCTGGGCCGATTTGTATAAAGAGGCCCCTCTCATGACGGTTGGCCTCGCTTCCGGCGCCGACCTGGTCCTTATCAACTCTTTCCCTTCCGTGGCGGAGTCCCCGGTAGGCCTCCTTTCCGACACTATCGCGGGGATCTCCGAAGCGAACCCCGGTTGCCTGATAGCGGTCGCCCCGTTCCGGGAGATGGATCCTACTAAACTTTTCCGAATTTTCCAGAAGGCCGGACTCGAGACCGGACAGGCCGCGCAAGCGGAGACGGGCCGCGGGATGGCTGATGAGCGCGCTTCCGTCCCTTCCGTCCCCGCGTAAGCTGCCAGCCCTGCCGCGCCCCGCCGATTCCTGCGGAGCGCCAAGTCCCGAGCCTACTCACTCCACGGCCTTCCGTCGTGTCCCCCGGCCCGTCGGCCAACCGGCGGACCATGCTCTCATAATACACCTTGTACATCGGAGGTAGCCTTTTATGTTGTACAAAAGCCTGGCCATCAGCAACCCTGATGACCTGATCTTCGGAACCGCCCCCAAGCCCGTCGTCACCCGGAATTACGGCCTCGTGATCGGCGGCGGCACCCTGTACCCCGAGCTCAACTTCACGGTCCCGGCCATGAAGCTCGAGAACTCCACCGTCAAGGAGATGTACGGGCACTACGAGATGATCGTGCGCGACGCCCTGAAGCGCGCCGGCGAGCTGGAGTCCCCGGGCGTGGTCCTCGAGTGCGAGACCCTGCCCCAGCAGACCGAGTTCCCCGAGTGGTCCGAGACCATCTGCAAGATCCTCCTCGAGGGCATGGCGAAGGAGAACGCCAGGAGCGGCCTCAAGAGCGCCCTGCGCTTCACCCCCAACGACAACCGCGACATGATCCGCCCCCCGCTCATGAGGTCCGGCTACCAGCTGGAGAGGATGCTCGACACCTTCGAGCGCGTCACCAAGGCCGGTTGTGACCTGATGAGCATCGAGTCCATCGGCGGCAAGGAGACCCACGACGAGTCCCTGATCAAGTGCGACATCGC
>JAIRZX010000235.1 GCA_031267005.1 Deltaproteobacteria bacterium | reverse complement strand
TTCCCCGTTTCCGGCCGTTTCCGCTTGCGATTGACAGGCCTCTCGCCTTTGGTCTATACTTACAAAGCTATCGGCGGGCCCGCCGTCCTTCGCCGTCCCTCCCCCGGAGCCCGGGCGCGGGGACCCAGCGCCCTTCCCGCGGGCCGCCCGGAAGCCCCTTTCCCCGAACCGTTCCCGAAGCCCTCCCAACGGCTCCGAGCCCGCCCCAGACCCTTCCCGGAAGCAGCCTGGACGCCGGGCATTTTTTTCTGCCGCGGCCCCCGGCCGGGTTCTTCCATCCCGCTCTCCCCCGCCCCGCCCGACCGCCACACGCGGCCCCCGCCCCGCCCGACCGCCACACGCGGCCCCCGCCCCGCCCGACCGCCACACGCGGCCCCGGCGCCGCCAGGCCGCCAGGCGCGGCCACGGCGGCATGCCATTTTACCCAGACGGCTTGAAAGGAGCCTTTTTTTTTGGCCCTAACCGCTTCCCCCGGCCCGCGGGGGCCCGCATGCTGACCGACAGGGAAGTCGCCGCGACCCTGGAGATGCTCAAAAACGAGCACCTGGACGTGAGGGCCGTAACGCTCGGGCTCTCACTCGCGGATTGCGTCTCGGACGACCTGTCCAGGCTGACGGCGAAGGTCCTGGCCAAGATCGACCGCACCGCTGGCGGCCTGGTGGCCGCCTGCGAGCGCGTGGCCGCGAAGTACGGGATCCCCGTGGTGAACAAGCGCGTCGCCGTCTCGCCCGTGTCGGCGCTGGCCGGTCCCTTCGACGAGGACGGGGCCGTAAAGATTGCCAAGGCGCTGGACCGGGCGGCCGCGGACTGCGGCGTGGACTTCGTGGGGGGGTACGGGGCCCTGGTGGAGAAGGGCTTCTCCAAAGGCGACGAGACGCTGATAGCGAGCATACCCCGCGCCCTGTCCGAGACCAGCCGGGTCTGCTCCTCCGTTAACGTCGCCTCCAGCCGGGTCGGCATCAACATGGACGCCGTGGCCATGATGGGCGCGGTGATAAAGGAAACCGCCGCGCTCACCGCCGACCGGGACGGTCTGGGCTGCGCGAAGCTCGTCGTGTTCGCGAACATACCCCCGGACATGCCTTTCATGGCCGGCGCCTTCTCGGGCGCGGGGGAGCCCGACGCCGTCGTGAACGTGGGCGTCTCTGGCCCGGGGGTGGTGAGGAAGGCCGTCGACCGGGCCTTCGCGGGCGGGGCCAGGCCGACCCTGGGGGAGCTCTCCGAAACGGTCAAGCGCACCGCGTACAAGGTCACCCGAGCGGGCGAGATACTCGGGCGCGAGGTGGCCGCCGCGCTCGGGCTCCCCTTCGGCGTGGTCGATCTGTCCCTGGCCCCCTCCCCCCAGGTGGGGGACAGCGTGGGGGAGATCTTCCGCAGCTTCGGGCTCGACTGGGTGGGCGCCCCGGGCTCCACGGCCCTGCTGGCGCTGATAAACGACGCCGTCAAGAAAGGAGGCGCCTTCGCCTCCAGCCACGTGGGCGGGCTCTCGGGGGCCTTCATCCCCGTTTCCGAGGCCCTGGCCATCGCCGAGGCCGCCCGGTCCGGCGGGCTCACCCTGGAGAAGCTCGAGGCCATGACCTCGGTGTGCTCCGTGGGCCTCGACATGGTCCCGCTCCCCGGCGACACCTCCGCCGCCACACTGGCGGCCGTCATCGCGGACGAGATGGCCATCGGTGTCACCAACCACAAGACCACCGCCTGCCGCCTCATCCCGGTCCCGGGCAAGAAGGCGGGGGACCCCGTGAGCTTCGGGGGGCTCCTGGGCGAGGCGCCAGTGATGGCGGTGCGCGATCTCCCGGGCGCCGCGGCCTTCATCGGGCTGGGGGGGCGCGTCCCCGCGCCGGTCCACAGCCTCCGCAACTGAGGCGGGGCGCGGGGGTCCACTTGAATTTTCGGCCCCCGGGCGGGTTCCCGGGGGAGGCGCCGCGGACGCCTGGGTTCACTTGAAGTTTCGGCCCCCCGGGCGGGTTCCCGGGGGCGGCGCCCCGGGCGGCCGGGCGCCGGGGTTCTTTTAAAGTTTAGGCCCCCCGCGGGGCCCGGCGGCTTCGGCCGGGGGCGGCCCCGGCCCGCCGGGAGCCAGCCGGGGGCGGCCCCGGGGGGGCCCGCGAACGACGGAGGAGCATACATGGATTTGGTAAGACCCAACGACGAGATCAGGGTGGGCGGCGAGATAGAGTCGCAGTGCAAGAAGTGCGGCAGGGCCACCACCCACCGCGTCATCAACATGAAGGCCGACGGCGCCCCCGGCCAGTGCGAGTGCCTCGCCTGCAAGGGCAAGCACGCCTACAGGAAGCCCGCGGCGGATCCCGCGGCCCTGAGGCCCGGCCAGGCCGCCGCCCAGACCGTGCGCTCCCGCAAGAAGGCCGCGGCGGAGCCCGGCCCGGGCGCGGGAACCCCGGACGCGGTGAGGGCCCGCGCCGCCTCCGCCCCCGCGGTGGACCCCCTGGGCTCGATAACTGAAGTGGCCGGCTTCGGGCAGCCCGATTCCGCCCGGCCAGCGGGCTCGTTCGGCGCGGCGGGGCCCTTCGGCGCCTCCGTTCCCGCCTCCGCGAGGCCCGCCAGGCCCTCCAGGGCCAAGAAGGACGCCAAGGCCGCGACGCCGCCGGGACCCGTCACCGAGGAGCTCCTCGAGGACGTCGAGCAGGCCTTCGCCGAGGAAAACGAGATGGCCGGCGACCTTTCCGACGACGAGGACGACGAGTTCGTCTCCGCGTTGGCCGGAGTGGGCGACGAGCTGGTCTCCGCGCTCTCCGGCGGTGGCGCGGCCCTCCTGGACGAGGAGGACGGCCCCACGGGCGGAGGCGCCTCCGAACCCTTCCCGGCGGCGGAGTCCGGCGCCGCGGCGGAGGCCGACGACGGCTCGGCGGACGACCCCTACGGCGTTGAGGCGGCGATCGAGGCCGCCGATGGCGGCGCTCCCGGAACCCCCGCCAAGACCCCCAGGCTCAAGGACGCGAAGGCGGGCGGGGCCGCCGCCAAGGGGGCCAAGGCCAAGGAGCCCGCCAAGAAGACCGCGAAGCCCCGCCCCGGCGCCAAGGAGCGGAGCAAGGGCCTGGAGGAGGCCGAGGCGATCCTGAGGAAGGAATGGGAGGAGATGCGCGCCGCCGTGCCCTCCAAGGTGGCGGCCTACTCCCTGGAAGGCGCCTTCGGCCAGAACCAGCACATCCAGCACCCCGCCTTCGGGCTGGGCATCGTCAAGTCGGTCATCCCCCCCAACAAGATCCTCGTGAACTTCGAGAGGGGGCTGAAGGTGCTCATCATGATGGTCCGGCCCCGGGAGGCCGGGCCCGCGGCCTGACGGC
>JAIRZX010000208.1 GCA_031267005.1 Deltaproteobacteria bacterium | reverse complement strand
CACGCCTAACGGCGGTTTCAGCTTCGTTCAAGCGCTTCGAGTTTTCCCATGGTCCAGCATCCCCAGTCCGCCGTTCTATCCGTTTACTCCACGCTCAAACCCTTCGTCCCCCCTTCCGGGCCGCCGAACAAAAAATCCTCAAGGATGCATCTCGTCCGCATATAGCATGCGGGACGCCGCCGCAGACGCGTCAGACCGGGGCCCCCCGCGGCGCTGACCCGTCCCGGCGGCGGCTACCGCAAGGCCCGTAGCCGGTATTCCGCTCAGTCCCCGGATGCTCCGGCGCTCAGTCCCCGGATGCTCCGGCGCGCAGTCCCCGGCTGCTCCGGCGCGCAGTCCCCGGCTGCTCCGGCGCTCAGTCCCCGGCTGCTCCGGCGTGTCGGCCTCGCCTTCCGCGCGACCGCGAACGAACGCCACCTTCACCCGCAACCTTAATACAGGGGCGGGCGGAGCCCAGATCACGCTTTTGCCTCGCATTTTTGCCCACGCTTCACGCTCCGGAGAACCTTCCGCCTTGCTTTCAGTTTCCGATACCATGACGGGCCGACCCCAATGCCAGCCGCCTCCGCCCCCCTACGGCGGCGGGGCTTTCCCGGGCGTTGCCTTTCCAGGCCCCGCCCGCCAGTTGCCTTTTTACGGATCCTCGGCGGGAAACTTCCGTCCGCGCGTTTCCTGCTCATCCGCCCATGGAAGCGGGCCCGGCGCTTTCGCCGAGTCCGCTCCGGACTTCCCGTCGCCCACGGGCGCGAAGGCAGCGTTCCCCGGAGCCGCGGCCTGGATTCCGGACGCGAAGGCGTTCTTTGCTGGAGGGCTTCCCCCCGCCCCAGCCCGCCCCGGCGCGACCGGCAAATATCCGGGCGAAGTCCAGAGACTGTTTCCGGAGGTCCGGGGACTGTTTCTAAATGCCGTCCGCCAGGCTCGGCCGTCCAACCCGGACGGGGAGCTGGCGCGAAATTCCACGCGTGGTTCCCGGCCTCTGCAGAAGGAGCGCGCCCCGGCAGGAACCGTTCGCGGGCCTCCTGGCAAAACGATCGTCCGTCTGCAACGCTTGCAACGCTTGCTGGCGGTGGAGCAAAACTCGACCCCGCCCCGCCGTTGCCGTGCCCGAAGGGGGCCTTCCGAAACCCCGCCTTTCGAGGGGCCAGCTTCGGCGCTTCCCCTGAGAGCGGGCCGGCAACGCAACTCGCGCAAGTTAAGTATCGCGGCGCCGAAAGCGGCCTGCCTTAACCTGCATCCAGCGCGAAAATCCCCTCACCGCCTGGTGGATTGCTCGCAGGGGTTCCGAACGCCAGTCCTGGCAGGAAAAAATGCGCTTCCACCGTAATTCCAAAGCCGCTTCCGGAATATTTTCTGGACCGCTCCACCCCGTTGCAACTCGCGCCTGCTTGTCGACCGCTTCCCCCCGCGCTTCAGGCGGGGCGCGGGGCCTCCCCGCGGGCGGGGGGAAGAGCCGCCCGGACGCCCTCGGCGCGGCGGGCAATCCTGACGCCCCCCCGAAAGACCTCCCAATCACAAGGGCGCTTGCCGCGAACCGCCGCCCGCCTGCCGCAAGCTAACGCCCCCTATTCTTCCGTTTCCGCCTCCGCGGTTTCCGCCTCCGCGCGCCTGAACCCAAGACGCGCGAGCTTCCGAGGGCCCCGCCCCCTTACGGGGACTTCCCGGCACCGACGCCTTTATAAGGAACTATCGCGTGACAGTCGAAAAAAACCCGTTGCTTTTAGGGCTCGGCAACCCTCCGTTCAGCGGCCAGTTCATCCCGGCCTGCTCCGTTCCCCTCATCCCGGCCAACGCCGTTCCTGGCTTGGACTCCCCCGTCTCGCTCGTCTCCCCCGCCTTTCCCGGCCTTCACCTCATCCCTATCCTCCTGAGCCTCCTGGGCCCCCGCGGCCTCAACGGGCTTAAGGAAACCCTCGGCCCCCCCGGCTCCCCGGCCCGCTTGAACGCCACGCCACCCCCAGCCGCCTTGGAACCCGCGCGCTCCCCGGAGGCGCCGGACGGCGGGGAGCGCGATTACGCGACGGAGGCCGCAGCCGGCCTCGGCGTCCCCTGCTACGCGAAGACCAGGGAGCTGGCCGCCCCGCCCTTGCCCAGGACAGCCGCCCCCGGCTCCGCCCTCGAGCGCGAGGGCGAATACGGCTATCTCTCCAAGGGCTGGGGCGGGGAGCCCTGGGAGAGCGACCCGCGGCGAAAGCTCGACTCCGCCAGGCGCCGGAGCAGGAAGGCCATGTGCTTCCTAGTCGCTGGCGATCACGGGAGCGCCCTCGCGGAGGCAGGCGCGGCCCTGGGGCGGCTGCGGTCCTCGCTCGGGCGGGACTCGGAGGAGGCGTTGTTTTGCGAGACTACGATAGCGCTCTCCGGGCTCGGGGTCTGCGCCTGGAGCAGCGCCGACCGCGCCCTCTCGCGGATTGCCGCCAGGGCCTCGGGAAAGTTCGGCCCATTCCACCCGCAGGCCTTGAGGGCCATATCGTTCCGGGCCAAGCTCGCGGGCTGCGAGGGGCGCGGCACCCTCTCGCTCAAACTCCTAAACGACCTCCTGGTGCGGGACATGGCGTCCTTGGGGGCCTGGCACCGCTTCACACTCTCGGACGCCGCAAGCCTCGCCGAGGCCTACGCCGCCGAGGGCGACCTCCACGGCGGACTCCAGGCGGCCCGCCACGCCGCCGTCCACTCCGCCGCCGCCTTGGGGCCGCACCACCCCCTGGCCGCCGCGGCGGCGGCGCTCCTAAAGACGCGCTTCGCGTCCGCGGAGGGCTTCGGCGCCGCCGCTGCGGAGCTGGCCCTCGCCCAGGAGGCCAACAAGCCGCTCTTCGACCCTCGGCTCAGGGGCACTTGGCCCAAGCCGGTCTCGCTCGCCTTCGCCGTTCTGGACGGCGACCGGGCCGCGGCGGAACGGGACGCCCTGGACGAGGCCGGGACGCCTTTCGGCAGGCTCATGGACGCCGGCCCCCTCGACGGCGAACCCCGCCAGGAGATGCTCAGAAGGCTGATCAAGGAGATGGGCTTCGCCGTTCAGGACGCGTTGCGGCCGGCCGCCCGCGCCATGTAGCCGCCGCGCCTGGAAAACGCGCCAGCGGTCCCGCCTGCTTCCCCGTGCCTCCCGCCTGAAAACGGCCGCATGGCTGAAAGCAGCGTATCCGTTCACGAGGGTCGGGAAAAAGTGCCTGGAAGGGAGCGGGCTGGCGGGAGGAGGGACTGGAAGGCCGGAGGAGGAGAGCTGAGGCGCCGGAAGGAAGTGTCCGGCAGCCTGGAAGACTGCAAAACTGATGAGGCGGCGGGTCGGCCGGTTCTATGGCATTAGCCGCCATGCGGGCAGCTACTGCGTTCGCGTCGCAGGCAGGTGACTGTCCAGCCCGCCTGGACTGGCCCGTGAACGGAAGCTAAATATCTTGAACGTGGCCTTGGTGGCGATGTTGCCCAACGCTTTGACGGCTAACAGCATCGTGCGGTGCATCGTCGGGGCTCCGGCGATTTTCGACAGGCGGAGCCCGCGCATGAGGTACAGACGGCTTAAGCCCGAGGTGAACTTCGGGAGGCGTCCGAGAGGGGCCGGGCACGGCTCGGAGAGCTCGGCCGGCGTCGGGGCGCGGCAGGCCGCGTCCTTGGCCCAGCCCGCGATCCTGCACCAGGCCTTGCAGACGGCCCCGACGAAGCCGAGCTTCTCCTCCAGGAAGAACAGCCTGAACGTGACCGGGACGAAACCCGTGCCCGGGCTGTTCCCGCCGCTGACGGCAGCCCAGGGCGGCCTCCGGACGCCGCCGGAATAGACGACTATGACATGGACCCGTACGAGGCGCTCCTCGTCTCGGGAGTATTTCTCCGTCACGAGAGCAACGATGTCTGCGTGGCAATCGAGCTGAAATGCAGCTATCGGCGTAAAACAGGGAAAAATGCCGCCGGTGGAACGGGTGAATCCAGGAAGGCGGCGAAACAGGATGGGAAGGAATTGTCCGCCGCACTCGACATCGCCGAAGAGCAGAGAAGGTTCAAGGACTACGCCGGACCCTACAGGGCAACCCGCTGGGAATTAATTCGCCTCGCCGTGGCCATACGCGGAAGGACACAAGTCGCGGCGGGCTTCGTCGACCCCGAGAACGCTAACGGGCCTACCGGTTCCTGACGCGCTTTCTTCGCTGCGCTGCAGGCATTGCGAAATCACGAGCCAAACGCCGTAAGTCTGCCGCCGGTGAGGCGGATTCGGCAACCCGTTACCGCTACCAGGCCTCGCTCCCGGTTACCGGTCGCCTTCCCGCATTTTGACTGGCTAGCGCGTTTCGCCCCCATGCCTTGTCAGCCGACGGGAGCATACGGGGAGACGGGGCGGAACGCTGGTCCGCTGAGAGAGGGAGAGCGCCCTCCCCTTTCCAGGCAAGACCAAACTGTCGAAGGGCCGGGTGAAATCGTGACGCCTTGCGCGGCTTCGCGCGGCGCCCCTCGGAGTTCCGACGAATCTTCACGCCGACAAGCCTGAGGAGTCTCTGGGACAGCCTTCCCGCTTCTGCCTCCTCCTCCTCTTTCTTCGTCCTTATTTTCCCTTCTCGGAATAAAGGGAGGGAGAAGGAGATTGAGATTGAGAGGGAGAGGGAGATGGAGAGGGAGATGGAGCGGGAGATGGAGATGGAGATGGAGAGGGAGAGGGAGATGGAGAGGGAGCGCGAGAGGGAGATGGAGAGCG
>JAIRZX010000178.1 GCA_031267005.1 Deltaproteobacteria bacterium | reverse complement strand
GCGCCTGAAGCACCCCTCCGGCTGGCCTGCCCTGCCGTAGACCCCCCCTCCGGCTGGCCTGCCCTGCCGTAGTACCCCCCGCCTGTCGGCCGACCCTGCCGGTACGGCGCCCGACATGCTGCGGCGACGCCGGACCTCGCGCCGACGCCGATCCTTGCCTCCGCACCGCGATAATGCGAAAATGACCCCTGACCCCGGAATAAGGAAGGCCCAGCCAGGAACAAAACAGGTTTCAGGCCGCCTGAAGCCCCGCAAGGGCAAGCCGGCGGGCGGAAATCCAGGGGGGGGCCGATCAGGCCTCCTGAGGCAGGTGGAACTTGTCGTTAGCCTTCGTCCAAGAGATTGCCCAAAGCTTCAAGGATAGCCTCCCAGAGTCCGCCCGCGCCCGCGCCTTCTCCGGCCCTGTGCCTCCGGCCCTCGTCTCGGGCGCCGTAGACGCCTACGCCCGGGGGGCGGATCCCACCTGGACGATCCTTCTGGTCGACGAGTCCGAGGCGGGGGACGGGAGGCTGGGGCTCCTGGCCACCGCGGACGCTCTCTACGCCCTCAAGGGCGGCGCCGCGCCGAGAGCCGTCGCCCTGGACGGGGTGTGGCGGGCGCATGCCGCGGGCGCGAGGCTTTTAATCAACGGGGAGCCCTTCCACGATTTCGACAAGCTGGACGCCGCTGGCGCCGCCGCGGTCGCCCGGGCCGTCTGCGAGCTCGCGCTCCTTACGAAGGCGGGCGCCGCGGGCGGCCTGCGGGCGGCCGCGCCCCTGCCCGGGAACCCCGGGCTTCCCCCGGCTTCCGCCGGGCCTCCCCCCCCGGGCGGCGGCTTCGCGCCGCCCCCGCCTCCTCCCGTGCCCCTCTACCCGTCGGCCCCGGTTCTCCTGGACACCCCCCCGGACCCGGTGGAGGAGATGCTGAAGAAGCTGAGGAGGATCCTCCTTACGGTCGACCAGGCCCAGGTGAAGCCGGACATAGACCCGTCCAAGGCCGCGGTGGCCGTTAACTCCTACGCCTACGGCCTGGCGCCCGAGGACATGCTGTTCATGGTGGACAACTCGTCTTTGGGCGGAGGCGAGAACGGTGTCGCCGCCTCCGCCAACGCCGTCTTCGCCAAGAGCCTCTTCGGGATGGGGCTGACGGTCCTCCTGGGCAAGGCCATGCCCTTCTTCTCGGTGGAGGACGAGGACATCCTCTGCGACGGCGGCCAACTCGTGAAGCTGGAGAACGTCACGGGGGGCCTCCTTCCGTTAAACGACGTTGCGGTGGCGCTGAACTTCCTCGCCGGGCGCGCCGCCGGTCTCCCGGATCCCAAGGACCCCTTCGACGACCCCGCCCCGCCCCCGGACGAGTTCCCTTACGGCGGCCCCGCCTTCGAAGGGGATATCCTGGCGCGGCTCCAGTCCATCCTGACCGGGGCCGCCCAGGCCCGCGTGAAGCCCTCGCTGGATCCGGCCAGGGTGGCCACGGCCCTTAAAACCTACGCCGCGGGCGTCCGCGAGGAGGACATTCTCTTCCAGGTGGACGACACCAGGAGCGGGGACGCGAGCTTCGGGCTCGTGGCGACCAAGACGCGCACCTATGCCAGGTGGAGCGGCGAGGAGCCGGTCTCGCTGCCGTTGGGCCCCGCCATCCCCGAGATAATCGTCAAGGACGACTTCGTCGGCCTTGACGGGAGGAGGGCGGCCAGGCTCTCCCTTTCCGCCGATTTCGCCCGCAAGGCCGTGGCCAACGCCTTAGGCTACCTCGCCCGCGCCAACGCCGCCGCGGCGCGCGCCGCCGCGCGGGCGGCCCAGGGCCCTCCTCCGCCGCCTTGCCCGGAGCAGACCGCGGGCTACCCCCAGCCGCCCGGCTGGCCGCCCCGGGCATATCCGCCCCAACCACCCCCCCCTGCGGGACCGCCCCAAACGCACCAGGGCTACCCGTCTGCCCAGGGGCAATACGGGGGATCGCCTCCCGGCTACCCGCAGCCCCTCCCCCCGGCGGGTCCGGCCCAAACGCCCCAGGGCTACCCGCCTTCCCGGGGGCCTCAGGGGCAATACGGGGTAACGCCTTCCGGCTGGCCCCTTCCCCAACCGCCGGCGGGACCGCCTCCGGGGCCCGGCGGCTACCCGCCGCCGCAAGGGCCGCAGGGCCCGTACGCGGGAGCGCCACCCGGCTATCCGACGCCCCTGCCCCCGCCGGGTCCGCCCGCGGGGACCGCCGGCTACCCGTTGCCCCTGCCCCCGCCGGGTCCGCCCGCGGGGACCGCCGGCTACCCGTTGCCCCTGCCCCCGCCGGGTCCGCCCGCGGGGACCGCTGGCTACCCGTTGCCCCAGATCCCGAACGCGGGGGCGCTTCCCGGGTATCCGCCCCAGCCGCAGGGCTGGCCCCCGCCGCCCCCGCCCGCCTTTCCGGGACAGCCGGCTGGCTACCCTCCTGCGGGGCCCGCGCCTCCGGATCCGGCCGGTACGCCACCACGGTTGGCTAAAACCCCGGCGCCGCCGCCCCCGGCCGAAGCGGCCCCCCCTGTATCGGCCCCGCCGTCGGGCAGCCCCCCTCCCGACGTCGCGTCGCCTTCCGGAGGGGAAGGGCTTTCCGCCGCTGGCCCCGCTTCCGCTGCCGCGCCTTCGCTCCAGCCCGGCGAACCGGAACGGGCCGGGCCGTCGGACGCCGGCTTGCCAGGCGGAGGCCCTTCCGATGCCGGTCCGAAGGCCGAGGGCGGTTGAGCGGCTGACGCCCTGAACCCGAAAGGGGTCCTGATCACGGCGGGGACATCGAACCCGACGCCGGTGACATGCCTGAATATCGCATGCTCGCCTGAAGGCAGCCGACGCGCCTTGCGAGGCCGCGGCGGCGGGCCATGCGAGGACGCGGCGGCGGGCTATGCGCGGCATGTTTGCGTATAGCGCTTAATGTGATCGCGAGGTGCGTAGCGAATGAATCCAGGCAGGGCGACTCGTTCGGGAAGGCGGGTCCGGCCTCGAGGGCCAGGGCAGAAGCCCAATCGGGCCGCCAGGCCTAAACGGCCAGCGTTAAAGCAGCTTTAGCCCTACCCGCTGCGATTCCGGGCAGCCCTGAATCGGTTATGAGCCTCGTCGGAGACGCTCAGGCCGACGCCTCGGCCGATATGTTTAGGGAAAAGGCGGCGCTTGCCGGTCGAGAAGAGGAGCAGCCCTGCGAAAGGGTTGCCGGAATCGCCTCCGGCGCCAATTTTGCCGACGTCCTTAGAGAGAATATGCGACATTTCACGGCGAACGGAGGGCCCCCGCCGCTGTCGCCCCTGGGCGTCAGCGGCCGCCAAAGCTCCACAGGATCCTTTGCGGCGGGAACCGGATAAATTTTACGTCAAGCCTATAGCAAACGACCCCCGGACAACGGGGCAGTTCCGCTGTTCAGGGGCGGCGGGCCTGGCTTTCGCCTGCGCTTCCGGCCCTCGCGAGGAAAGTCCCGGAGCTTCGCCTTTCCCTCAGCCGCCTGGACGGGCGCCTGGCCGAGCGGCGGGAAACTGGGGCGGCGGCCCTCAAAGGACGCCGGGAAACACGGCGCGTCCCTCCGGAAGGACGCTTGTCTAACGCAAGCCGTCCCCGGGCGAGGGCGGGGGGGTTAAGCATGTACCGGCCTCAATCCTTAAGGGCGTCTCGCGCCCGTCCCTCTTGAAGATGCAACCCACGATGTTCCTTTCCGCCTTGCCGAAGGCAAGCGACACCAGGACGGGCGTAGCCGAGGCTCCCCCGTAACCCCTCCGGTGAATCCGGTCCATTCCGGCCCTTGCCGCCCTGGCCGCCCCCTTGGCGTTTTCCGTAATGTTCAGTTCCATAACGTATGTCAGGGATCCGCAGGCGACCTCCAGATCAAGACGGCCCCGGCTCTCCGGTTTCCCGGGGGTTACTTTAGCCCCGACCATCCACAGGCAGGTTTGGAGCAGGGAGCGGTAGTAGCTCTCGCCCCTTTCATTTTGGAGCTTCTCCGCCAGCTTCGCAGCCTTGGCCTCGTCCGACTGTTCAAGGCTGTCCCTGCCGGACATTTTGCGGATTATTTTCTTGAGCGACCTGACCAGCGGAACTTTGATTGAGTCCAAGCGGTCTGAGTAATGAATGCCGGCAAGAAGCCGAATTAAAACTTTAACTATGCTGGCGATATCTCCGGATGCCAATTATCCGCCCAGTTCACGTCCGGATTCGTCGATGCCCTCCCAGTCGGATGTGAAGTTTTCTAAAAAAAGCGTTGAAATCGCCTCTCGTACCTCGCTGTTGGGATAATCCAGGAGATACGCCCCGTCGTCTGCGGTCCGGAGGGTCAAGTAGCCCGATTGGTAAAGGAAGCCTTCCGGCGAAGTTGCGTCAATTTCCCCGGGAGAGCTAGCACGGTTGTATGTAATTTTTTGGCCTTGGAACTGGTCAACAGTAAGAGCTTTATCCAGCAGAAATTTTCTGACGACGGTGTTAGATCCTGATTCCATCCAA
>JAIRZX010000125.1 GCA_031267005.1 Deltaproteobacteria bacterium | reverse complement strand
ACATGATAATACAAGCACTTAACTTTAAGCTTCCTGTTTTATAAATATTGTTATTTATTTATGTTATGCTCTGGAATTGATCTTTCTGTAGCAAGAAGATTTCCAGAAATATAGATTATCTTAACTTAATCCTCACTTTGAGCGGGTTCTAACGCAATCACCGTGTCCGAGGAAAATTGACATTTCGCCCAAGGAGGGGGAACGAGGCCCGCCCGCCCCGCGCGCCGGAAAATTCGCCATCCAGTGACAAGGATTGATAATGAATCGCAATTAGCGTTATCTGGCGAAATTTTATGTCGAATTTCGGCATAAAAAGTCTAACAGCGGGCTTAGTTTCGCCTGACTTTCGGCCGCAAGCCGCCTTTCCGTTTATTTAAACCATTCGTGAACCCGAAAACTCTCCCGAGGGCTCGGGGGGATTGCCTCGGACTGCCCGTTACCGCGGGAGGAGGGACAGGTGCGCGCCTCTCCCGATCTTCGCGCCTGTGGCCTGCAGGATACCAGGGCCGCCGCATCGGCGGGACCGGGCGACTGCCCTGCACCCTTCTTTCCAGCTCGGCCCCCCGCCGCCCGGAAAAGGCTCCGGAACTCTGGCCCAGACGGCAACGAACCCGATGGAGGTTCGCGCCCGAAATCAATCCTCCGCCGCTGGCATTAGGCCCTTGCGGCGGGAAGCGATGAGCCTTGCGGCACTCCGCGGCGGCCTTGGGCGTCCGGGTCCGGACTTCGCCTGGACGCTCTGGGGGAGGGGGGGGCTGCCGGACGCCGCGCCGCTCGGCTCGGCTCGGCCCGGCACGGCTCCGCGGAGCCAGGCCGAGCCGCTCCCGAAGGGGGGGCGAATGAAGAGGAGGCCGATTAGGCCGCGACGGGCGGCTTTTCACCCGC
Source organism: Deltaproteobacteria bacterium (assembly GCA_031267005.1). Classification (GTDB taxonomy): domain Bacteria; phylum Desulfobacterota; class Desulfarculia; order Adiutricales; family Adiutricaceae; genus JAIRZX01. Next base: position 5,582 of record JAIRZX010000125.1, on the reverse strand, counting down.
CCCTCTCGCGCCGCTGTTGCGTCCCCCCCAACTTTTCTATATCCTGTACCAGGTTTTCCGTGCGCCACAACCGCGCGTGCCTCACCTTCCCGTCCACCCCACAGCCAGCGTCGACCGCCTTCCCCGGCCGGGCCCCGCAAGGAGAAAATCCAGTGTTCCTTTCCTGTCTCCTGACCCCGGGGCCGGTCTCGGCCGCGATCCTGGCGGCGTTGCTGGCCTTCGCGGCGGGGACCGCGCACGCCTCCAAGAGGAGGCCCAGCGGAAAGCCCGGCGCGAAGGGAAAGGGCGGAAGGCCGCCAGGGAACAAGGGAGGTGCGGCAGGCAAGGCAAAATGTTCCCCGAAAGGGGAAAAGGCCGCCCCTTCCCTTCCCTCCGTCCCCGGGGCGAGGAAGTCGCGCCTTCCGGAGGGCTGGGTCTCGTGGCGCTACCCGCCCATGGCGGGCCCGATCGAGGCGGAGAGGCGGACGGCCACGTGGCTCGCTGAGACCGGGCGCCCCTGGGAGGCGGCGCTCGCCTGGGACGGGGTCCGGGCGCTGGCCCGCCTGGTCTACGGCCCCGACGACCTGCGGGCCTGGGCGGCCCTCGGGCGCGCGGCCAGCTCGCTCCACGCGGCTGCGGAGTACGCCCCCGACGGGGGACAGCCGGGAGAGGGGGATAGGGAGCCCGTCATCTCCACGCTCCTGGCGAACTCGGCCCGGCTGGCGTCAGCCGCCGCTCACGGCTTTGCCGTCCGCATCGCCTCGTTAGCCTCAGAAAGCCCTCCGGTGCCGCACGACGTCTTTTCGGACGACTTCGGCTTCTTCACCCGGACTATATTGCTTGTCTTAAATGGGGCGACCGTCGAAGGCGGCCCGGAAGCCGAGTCGGGCGGCGACGCAGGGGAAGGCTCGGACGCCGCCGCCTACGCCGGAAAGCGCGGGGGCGCTTGCGAGGACGGGGAGGACGGGGAGGACGGGGAGGACGGGGACGAGAGATTATTCTCGCTCTCTTCCGCGATGTTCCCGGTGCCCGAGTCGGTCGAAGAGGAACTCCCCTGGGGGGTTCCGAACTATTACAGGGCTCGTCTCGGGCACTCGGAAAGATCGCACGGGTCCGGGAGCGCCGAAGCCCTCGACGACCGCTCCAAGCTTGGCTCGTCGCTCTACAACACGCTGGATCCGGCTCTCGAGGAAGAGGCCTTGGGGCACCTCCGGGAGGCGTCGGAAGGATTGGACGCGCTCAAGGGCCCCGAGGACTTCGTCGCGCTCGACGCGAAGGAGAGGTGGGGGCGGAGCCTGGCTGCCCTGCCAGGCCTGGGCAGGATCCCCTTAAGGCACCTTCCCGCCGCCCCGCCCGACAGGCTCCGTGCCGCGGAACGGCTCCTGCGGGAGGAGTGGCAGCTCGCGGGCGCCCTCCCGGAATACCATAAGCGCATCTTCCGCGTCACGGCGCGGTTGTTCCTGGCGAGGGTGCTTATCGCGCTGAAAGGCCGCGAAGCCGGGGCCGACGAGGCTGTCGCGGCCTTGAAGGAGGCCGGAGGGCTGGATCCGTACATGGCCGCCCTCAGCTACGCCGAGGCCGGGGCATGCTTCCTGGCGGCCGGGGACATCAGGAAGGCGCACCACTTCCACCGCCGCGCCCTCTCGCTGCGCCGGAAAGAACTGGGCTGGAGGCACCCCGAGACGGCGCAGTCCCTGGCCCTCTCGGGTGACGTGGAGGCGGAGCGGAAAGGGGAGAGCGCGGGCATGCCCTTCTGGGCCCTGGCCCTGGAGGCGCTGGAAAAGGGCGGGGAGCTTTTCGAGCCGGAGAGGATCGTCCTGGAGTTGCGCCTCGGCCGCGCCCTCATGGAGGCGGGCTGTTCCGACGAGGCGCTGCCTCTCCTGGAGATGGCCCTGTCCCGGGCCGTCGGCCTCCTGGGGGAGTCGCACAGGCTGGCCCTGGAACCACGCCTCCTCCTCTCCTTCGCCCGCCACTTTTCGGGCTTGGAGAACGCGGCGGAGGAGGGCTTCAGGGGGCTCATCCAGCTCCTGGACGCCGCCAGGCCCCCGAAGCGATCAAGCACATTCTCCTTCCAATTGCTCAACTTCGCCCTGGCGGGCCTGGGGGACGTCCTGGCGTCCCGCGGGGACATAGCGGCCGCGGCCGAGGCATGGTCAAGGGCATCCTCCTTGCCGAACTATGGCACCATTTACCGGTGCAGCGATTTGATCTTGACGGACGAGCGGCTCCGCGCCATTTTCCGGAAGGCCAACCTGGTTTTGTCAAAAATCTATAGAGGTTCAAACGGAGACGCCGGGCGCTGAGCCGCCCCGGTCCGTTTCCGCGTTTGGGGGGCCCCGGCCCGACGGCAGGCTCCGGCTAGGCCGCGGGCGGCCTTTCTCAAGGCGCGCGAGAGGCCCTTTCCGCAGGGACGGGAGCTTATCGCTACGCCGAGGCGGGCGATATAACGCTACGGCCTCGCCTTCTTCCCCCCGCCCTCCGCGGTGACCACGGGCGCACTTTCCGCAAAAGGGGTGGAATCTTAGGGAATCTAAGGGGAAAATCTCCCGGCAGCGCTCCGCGCCCCCTCGGCCAGCGGCAAGGCGGGCATCTAACGGCCGCAACGCCGCCGCCCCTGCCGCCGTCGGAACTGCAAGCTCCCAGCCGGTCTCCCGACGCGGACCGTGTCCATCTATTAAGAGCGCCGCATGCTCACGTCATAACATGGAAACGTACTGTTCCCGCGAAAACGCGTCCCTGGCCGGGTCGCCCACCCCGCTACGGACGCGTCAGTCGGCATGCCGTCAGCGCAATCTCCCCGCTTCCCGAGCGACGCGGCGCCCGCGACGGGTGCCTTCTCCAAAGAAACCTTTGGGAGCCCGCATGTCGTCCCCGACGACTTTTTTGAACCTTACCATTACACGACTTTTTTGAACCTTACCATTACACTATTTTTTTGAACCTTACCATTACATTAGAATGTCAGTAGACGGCAACTGCAGCGGCTTATACATCGGTGCCGTAGCCTAATATTTTTTTATCATACTTTTTAAACCGTATCAGCTTGAAAACATCACCGGCCATCATTTCAAGACGACCATACACGTATTCTCTTGAATATTGGTTATCAGTTATATAGCAACGCTCTTTGTGAAATTTTATAAGGACTGTTCCGGGTTTCTCATACATAATTTCAATGGTTGCCAAGTGTCCAGGAACATAAACAGACAGATCGGGACGGTCTATGTCCGAAAAGTGTCCGGGAGTTCAAAATTACAAAAGTTTTCTGCGAAAGTCCGGGGTCTTGTTCGACAGAGAAACTCGTCCGGCAGTCTTGGGGAACGGCACCCGTCTCCCTTCGCTTGATCTCACTGGCAGTCCGGCTCCCCCAAGCCCGTTCTAAACGATGCCGTAAATTAATTCCAGGATGAACCATGTACATTCGCTTTCCATGCGGTAACCGAAAGTTATGTTGAATTTGTCATATATTTTCCGCAGGTATCGCAGAGGAATGTCAGCATCGTGCGGAACGATCAGAGCGAACAAAAGCTCCAACCGTACCGAGTCCCTGATTTCTTTGTTGGAAATCCTGAGGCGGGGAAACCTCGCCGGTGCCTGTGTCGGCGATACTGTTGATTGTCATGACGCCTGTTTGCAAGAGAAGCTCCGCATAATTTATCGTATTACGATCAGTTACGGGGAAAAAATCATTGAAATAAAGTGAACGGCAGGATAATTCTCGATAGTCGGCTTCGTGCTGGGCAATACGGCTCGAGAGCAATGACGAACCTGAGTTATACCAATAATTGTAAATGATTGAATATTTGAAAAAATTAATAACTGACAAAGGGTTAAGAACTTGTGATTTGCAGTACCACGTATAGCCGTTATGCCACTCAATCATCTTTTCCAGAAGATCGTTTTGCGTGGCGCATCGTTTAAGTTGTCCTAATTCTTTCAATAGGGAAATTGCCAGAGTAAAAAATTTAGAAAAATAATACATAATTTTATTGCTTGTAAAGCCACAAATCCCTGCAAAGCGCTGGTCAAAATAGATGTCGATTATGAAATTAATGTTCGAAAACAGGGAGAGCCGCATGGATTTCGTTACGCCGGTTATCAGAGAAAACCGCAACTTATTTAAAGCAAAAATTTATGGCGCCGCCGTTATAATTCGGCGAGGACAGGGGTGGAATGCCGAAGACTTAGAACATAACAGTGTAAAAAGATATCATTTAACAATTTAGATGAACTATAGCAGATTGTTGTTCTATTATTTTGCCGCCGCAATCGCGTATTTCCACCAGGAACGAGGTGCCAAACTGCTCAAATGCAGCCGGGCGGAATAATTGCGGCGGCATCATTTATGTCCCAGTGAAATTCACTGAACTCAATCCTTCCGCTCTCGTTCTTTTCAGGCCGCCCCACATTTGCTGTCAACTGAAAGTCGCTTTCGTCAATGAGCATCACAGCGTTTCCTTTACCCAACTGCCTCGGAACCTTTACGCAACTGCCCCGGATCCTTTCCCTGGTTTGGCCAATCTTGCTTGTGGATAAGCGGAGCGGCATCCTCGTAATCAGTTCCAGGATGGCTGATGAATAATCGGAAGCATCAAGCGCAACGCCGTTTTCCAGGGCTGCCGTTTTGCCCCATTTTGACGGCAGAAAACAGGCTGGGCCCAAACAAATCCTGGCCGCTCTTTGCCGTGTTGACGGAGAGGCGAATAACCGGGAAGGCTTCCCGGTTGCCCCCGAGGCGCCTCCCTATCTCAAGCCCTGAAAACAGCTCGCGTTCGCCCTGGAATATCGTTTGGATAGTATCAAGCGGGAGGGTCTTGCCGAATCCCCTGGTACGGGAAAGAAAGTTCGGTACGGCAGGCCAGGGTCCGGATACCAGATCGTGAATGAGCCCCTGTCTTGTCGGCGTACACGCCCCGCCTTAGATGATCCGCGCGAAGAAGGTTTCCACGGAGGCGAACGGGCCCGACCCCAAATTGTTTTCAGCCATGCCGCAATCTCCTTCCCACCTCATTCGGCGACCGGCGACCTGCGTATCCGCTGGACTGATTTCGCGTCGGGGGCTATCTTCACGATCCAGCCTACGGTACCCCGCGACCGCCGCCCCCTAAACCAGAGATCGCCGTCGGAAGAGTTAGTGTAGCCGCCAACCGCCAGGCTTCCGTCGGGGAAAGCAGTGATTCCGTTGCCCGCATCCCGGCCGCTCCCGCCCAAAGGCAGGTCCCAGAGCACGTTGCCGTTCAGATCGACCTTTACCGCAACGAGATCGTAGTTGCTGCTGTTGCCGTTCTTGACCCCGACACCGACGAATCCGCCCTTGGATCTGACGATCGCGCGGGTTTCGGTCCTCGACAGGGCGTCCGGGGCCGTCTGGAAGGACGTCCCCCCGTCGGGGGCCAGCCCGAAGATCCAGAGCCCCCTGCAGTTTGACGTGAAAGAGGAGTGGGACCCCACGCAGCCTCCCCCCGCCAGCCCCCCGCCCCGGACCGAACTCACGCCCTGCACGAAACGGGCGGGCCCCGAACCGGCCTCCCCCGAGGGCCCGAAGGAGAGATCGGCCCCTATCCTCACTGAGTACGGGGCGTCTCGCCCGCCCCCGGCAGACG
>JAIRZX010000119.1 GCA_031267005.1 Deltaproteobacteria bacterium | reverse complement strand
ACGGGCCATACTCAATCTCCTTCTGGCCCAACCATACTCCTCCTCAAAATTTTTTGCAGCATAATTAGGTATAATTATGTATATTTATACCAACGCGTATTTTTGCAGCTGCACACTAGAAGGCAATATCAGCCCGGGGACGGCGACATCCATGACGTGCCAGATGAAGAATTATTTCTAGTTCCAGGATTTTTCAGGCAGGCTGTGCAGTAGATTCCCGACATGAACGGACCCGGAAGCGGGCTCGAAGTTTCTTGTGAATTTTGACAACTGCATCATCAGCTATGGGTTGGACAAGCGGCTCGCCAGACACACGAACGAAAATTCTCCCTCACTCCGATCTCAGCGAGCCTGCTCAACATTGCGGAGGCGCAACTTAGGCAGGATCACGCGGACAGTTGAAGGACGGCGATTTTCATGTCCACAGGGAGCATGGCCAGTGTCTCGGTCCGTTTCGCTGGCGTCTACAACGAAACCAACACGTCGTATGTCTAGCTGAAGACTAAGGTGAAAGGCATCCAGATCATTAATTCCCTCACGAACTTTTATAATTGAACGCAAGGCAAAAAGCCGCGCGTGTCGCTTGACGGGTTGCATTCTCAGGAGTACACTTTGTCGGTTAGAGAGTTATGCCCCTTTTAACCTGTGGGAATCTTACGTCTTCCCCGGAGGGCGTCCAGCCCGGACGCTAGGTTGAAGGGGCTGAGGGACTGAAGGACTGAGGGACTGAGGGATGGCAAGCTCGGACGAATTTATTTCCTTTGTGGTGGGCCTTCTTGAGGGGGCTGGCGAAGTGCGCCCCAGGAGGATGTTCGGCGGGTGCCTCATCTACCTTAACGGCAAGCCGGTCTTTCTCGTGGACGACGACACCGCCTACGTTAAGATCCACCCCTGCCTGGAGGAGCTTCTGGGCGATGCCGAGAAGGGGGTGCCGTACCCCGGTGCCAAGGAGCACTATATCCTGGACGTCGACGATGCCGGGCGCGTAATGGACGTGGCTCTCGCTCTCGAGCCTTTCTTAGAAGTACCCAAACCCAGGATGAAGAAGGACTCGCCCACGAAGGCTCTAAAGTCCGAGACCAATCTGAAAGCCAAGGCCCAGGCCAAGCCCAAAGTCCAGGCCAAGCCCAAGGCCCAGGCCAAGCCCAAGGCCTCTAAGCCTTCGGCTCCCGGGGCCCGGGCCCCTAAGTGTCCGGATCCGTCGGGCTCCGCCTAGAATGGTTGAGCCCCGTCCGCCGCGGCTGCAAGTCTGAGTTCGTCGGTAACTCCCGATTTCCCTCATTCGCTGAAATGCTTCGGAGGGTAACCTGCGTGCCTTTGAGTGTCCTCCGCCTTGGCCAGGGCGAGGGCCGGTGGGCTTCCTGTTGCCCTTTCCGACGTCCCCGTCATTTTCTCCCCTTTTGCTTGAAGGGGGAGGGGAGTTGGCGGCCAGGCAGGCCGCATGGCCTCGGAGGTGCTTTCCCTTGCCGCCGAAGCAGAGCGGTTCCCTGGAAATGCTTTTGGGTTGCAGGGATCGGGATTAAGCGTTCTTGGGCTCTGAGGGCACGGCTTAGGGGGAAAAGCATTAACCCTTCGACGCGGAACGCGTCTTGCCTTCCGCTAAAGGCCCCCCCTGTCCGCCCGAAGCGCCCTGCCAGATCAAACCTGTCCGAAAGAGTCAAAGTCCGCAGGTCGCCTCCTCCTCTCTCCTGGAACCTCCCGTCGGCGGGAAGAGGTCATCGACTTGACCCTTGAGTTCTTGCGTCGCCCCGGGCTTACCCTCTCCGAACATGTGCCTGACCCTTCTGCCCTGAAGCGCTTCCCCCCGAGTTCAGGGCCGAACCTGCCGGGAAGACTTTCTTCCGGCCCGCTGACGCCCTTTAGGGAGACCTTCAGGGCGCAGGTGAATGCGCTGTTTCGAGCGGAACAGAATTCTGACTTGAAACTGTCGGGAGCCGGGCTTGGCTGGGCAATTGCCCGCTCGCGTCCGGCAGTGTCCCGTTGAGCGCTTAGAAAATGACAGCGCGGTCATGCCTGTTGCCGATTATCTGCTTCTGCAAGAGTTGCCAGTTAAGCGTTGCCGTCCGGCAGACATTGTCTGCTTTGTCGGCGTGAGAGGGGGGGCGGGGCCGAATTGGGGAGCGCGGGAGGGCTAACTTGAAAACGGGCGAACCCCGTGCTTTTCGGGTTTCCCAGTCGGTCCGGTTGTCCCTCCTCTGGAATACCATTTATGCAGTAGCCGTCTGGTTGCCTCCGGACGGCATGCGGTTTTATGGGGAAAAATTAATAGCGGTTGCGTCTAAGCGGGGGAGCGAAAAGGGGGGCGCTTCGGGGAAGAAGCGCTCATATCCTTAACTTCGCGGTTTCCGCAAGCGCGGATTTTCCGCGACGGGAGGGGGTTGCTTAGCCTTCCGCGTCCGGTGTAAACTACTTATTAACAAAGAAACGATCGGCAAAGGGATTGGATCGCTTAGAGGGAACGGGAGAGGGCCGTCGTCCCGATGTGCGCCTACGGCAAAGCATCATCATCATCATCATCATCATCATCGTCATCGGCGGGCTTTCGGAGATTATCGACGCGAAGGAGGTAGGAGGCCGCCGGTTCGGCCCGAGAGATGCTGAAACCCTTGTCACGATTCATGGAGGCCCATTTCGGCGAGGACCTGGAGTTGCGCTCGAGGCTCTTTAACGTGCTCGCGGCGGCGGGGGTGGCCACTGGCCTTGTAACGGCCGCACTTTCGGCCGCGTTGGGCAGCGGGGCGGTCCACATCGGGGTCTGCCTCTCCATCGCGGCGCTCGCCGCCGGGCTTCTCGCCTACTCCAGGAGGACGGGGGACTACAAAACCTGCTACACGGTGTCCACGGTGGCGGTCTTCATGGTCCTGTTCACCGCCCTCTTCTTCACTTACGGCGGCTACCGGAGCGGGATGCCGGCCTTCTTCGTTTTCGGGGTAGCCTTCACGGCGGTGATGCTCGAGGGGGCGAGGGCGGTGTTCTTCTTGGTGTCCGAGATGGTGCTGTACGCGGGCATCTGCGTAGTAAGCTACCTCCGTCCCGAGACCGTCCGAGCCATAGGCGGGGAGCGGGAGGTAATGCTGGACACCGTGGCGGGCTTTACTATCGCCAGCGCAGTCCTGGGGTCCTGCCTGTTTATCCATTTCAGGATCTTGGGCGAGCGGCAGCGGCGGCTCTCCGAGATGAACGAGATCTTGGACGGCGCCAACCGGGCCAAGACTGAATTCATCTCCCAGGTTTCACACGAGATGAGGGCCCCGCTCGCCGCTGTTTCCGTGAACGTCCAGACGGCGCGGGAGCTTTTGGACGCCCCGGAGGCCACGGGCCGCCCGTGGGGCGCCGGGGGTCTTCAAGGCCCGGAGGACCCCCCTGGCCCCGAGGGGGCCGGGGCCTTCGAGCTCCTGGAGAGCGCCCAGGCCGAGATCATGCGGCTAGCGCGCATGGTGGGGGGGATGCTGACGCTAGCTTCCATGAGCGAGGGGGCGGGCATGCGGCGGCTGGACGTCTCGGGGCTGCTCCTCGGCGGCGCCGAGGCCATGAGGCCCAGCCTCGCGCGGAGGGGAAACGGGCTCGCGACCGAGATAGAGCCGGGACTCGCCGTCCTCGGAGTGGCGGATCTGCTGGCGCAGGTGGAGGCGAACCTCATGACGAACGCCAACGCGCACACTGCGAACGGGACTGTTACCGTCCGCGCCGCCAGAAGGGCGGGCGAGATAGTCGTCTCGGTCTCCGACACCGGAGCCGGCGTGGACCCCGCTCTCCTGCCCCGCATTTTCGAGCGCGGGGTGACGGACGGGGGCACCGGCCTGGGGCTCTACCTGTGCAGGAGCATAGTGGAGTTGCACGGGGGGCGGATTTGGGTAGAATCGGAGCCGGGTCGCGGGACGACGGCGTCTTTCGCGTTTCCGGAGGGTCAGCCGCCCCAAGAAGCCGAACCTGGCGCCTCGGCGGACGCTTCCGGGAGCGGGTAGCGAAACTCGTAGCGACGTCGGCCCGGCCCGCTTGCTCCGGGCAGGGCAGGGCAGGGCAGGGCAGGGCAGGGCAGGGCAGGGCAGGGCTGGGCTGGGCTGGGCTGGGCTGGGCTGGGCTGGGCTGGGCTGGACGGGTACTGGCGGCGGGCGGCTGGGGTGGGGTTGCAACTCTTATGGCGGAGCAAACGGCTGGCGGGGCAAACGGCGCCCGCCGGGAGGAGAAGGGGGGTTGGGGCATGCACGAGCTGATTCTCCTGGTCGAGGACGACGAGAGGGTGTGCTCGGCGAACGCCGCCATGTTGCGCCGCCGCAACTATCTGGTGCGGGAGGCGGGCGATGTCGCCTCCGCCGTCGCCGCCCTCGCCGAGGGGATCGTCCCCGACGCGGCGGTCATTGACATATTGCTCCCGGACGGCAACGGGCTGGACCTTATCGCGGAGCTCAGGAAGACGGCTGACGTGCCGGTCCTCCTCCTGACCGGCCTCGCGGCCCCCGAGAACGTGGTGGACGGGCTCGCACGCGGAGGGGACGACTACCTGACCAAGCCCTACGACTTCTCGGTGTTCGAGGCGAGGGTAAAAGCCCTCCTGAGAAGGGCGGGGGGAGTGCCCAGAACCGCCCGGGCCGGGGCCCTGTCTTTCGACATGGTGGCGGGCAAGGCTACCCGCGGGGACGCGAGCTGGGCCTTTCCCCCAAGGAATTCTCGGTCCTTCTGATGTTAGCCAGAAACGGAAGGCGGCCCGTCGCCGCCGAGAGCCTCTTCGGCGCCGTCTGGGGAGGCGAGTTCGAATACGGAAGCAGCGCGGTCAAGACAGTAGTCTCGCGGCTCAGGCGGAAGTTGGGGGAAGGCTTCCTGCTTGAGTTCGACGACGCCGAGGGAGGGTACCTTCTGACCGAGATGCCGGGGTGAGGGCGGAAGCGTTGCGGACGCGACCGGGGGGATCGCGTTGGCCCGGGTTCGTTCCCTCCGGAGTTGGCTGGCTGCCCGGGCGCTTAAGGAGCCGCGGCGGCGGGGGAGATATGGCGAACTTCAGCCGTTCCAAGCGAAATGCTCCCGGCGCGCGGACGCAGGACTCCGGGCGCCGGGTCGGGGTGGAGGCGGCTAACCGGCCGGCCCATCTCTTGAACACTCTCGCGGGCCGGGTTTGGGGCGCGCGCCCAGGGAGACGGGTTTTCGGAGATCTCAGGCGGAAGGGCCGCGTCAAAAGGCCAAGCTCATCCGAATGTTACCCGAGATGCCTTCCCTCTTGCCCGTATAGCCCTGAACGCCCAAGTCGAAAGATACGGGCAGGGCCAGGGACGGCATGACGGAGAGGCCGAATTCTCCTATTCCGGTATCTCCTCGGAGGGAAGGCGGGGAGAGCCGGTGGCCGTTAACGGTTGCCTGCGCTTCGCCGTCAAATTCGTGTTCCCAATACGCGCCGACGTACATGCTGACATTCTGGTTTGCGGCGAAAACAAACCGCCCGCCCAGGCGCGCGCGTAGAGAATCGGAGTCTTTGAAGTCGACCCGGTCCTGATAAACGGTGAGTTCGTCGCCTTCCAGGCCCGTCCAGAGAATTTTCGCGGAAAAATCGATTGAAGCTTTTTCCGTAGCCTTCCAGACGTAACCTATGCCAAGATGCAGGCCGCAGTACATGGATGAACTTTCAAAATTTACGTTCCATCCGTTATACCGAATGTCGGAGGTGCGGAAATCCGTTTCGGCGCGCCCTATGCGAGCCGACGCTTCCGCGTAAAATCCTGACAAGGCGCCTTCGGTAACGTCGTATCGCCCCAAAACGCCGCCGCCGAAGTAGGACGCGTCCCCCTTGCCTTCGACGGAGGCGAAGGCGTTAACTATATTTCTGGAAATCTTCTTGCTACAGAAAGATCAATTCCAGAGCATAACATAAATAAATAACAATATTTATAAAACAGGAAGCTTAAAGTTAAGTGCTTGTATTATCATGT
>JAIRZX010000477.1 GCA_031267005.1 Deltaproteobacteria bacterium | reverse complement strand
TGCAAGGGGCCCGGACGCTGCCGGAGGCGGCTACGGGAGGCCTGGACGCAGCAAGCGGGAAGGAAGGACCTGCGGGCGGGCGCGGCGAGCGCCGTCAGCTTCGCATGCGGGCGCCCCTTGTTTCAGCCATGAAGGATTGGCCGTCCCGGGCCGCGGGGCAGATGAATGGTTACAATTTTCCAAGAAAATCATTAGCCATGGCACCGCCTCGGACAAACATCACGCATTTTCGTCATTAGAGCGAAATCCTCCCCCCCTATTAAGAGGGTATTCCCTGCCGTCTCGGTTTATGCCCCGCCGCCTTTCGCCTGGCCGGACAGGGACGCGTCCGGGTATTCGGAAGCCCTCGCCAGCATCTCTTCGGCTGGCAAGCTTCGGATCCGCACGTTGTTCCTGCCGCATACGGCTACGGCTGCAGCGTAAACAGGCAATTCCCCCGTCAGGTAAGGCACCATATACCCTTTGTCGATGATTTGCGCGAAGGCTTCTTTGACGGAAAGTTCCAGATTCACGTCGTCTTCATCTGAAAGCACGGGCGTTTTCGAAGCGGCAATATCCGGAAATCCGCCGTCGGGACGCTCAGGTTTTTCTGAAGATGATTTTGAATATTTGATTTCAACGACGAAAATACCGAAATCAGGCGCTACGACGACAAAATCAATGATGCCGCCGGACATATTAGATTCAGCGTCAGCATCGAAATTATCGACGAAATCGGTTGCCCTGAATATCGAGAGGAGTATCACGTGGTAAAACGCTTCGTACTCAAGATGAATCCGGTATGGAATGACGCTGAAAATCCCTTGGAGGAGCTTTTCGGCCTTTTCGTTGTCGCGTTGGCAAAAAGCCTCGCAGAATTCCCTGCATCTTTTGGGTGTGAATCCGTCCTTGACGCCTGAAATAACCGGAAGCACACGGGAATTCACGTACTCTTCCATGACGGTCATTCCGACTTCCCTGTTGGGGACAGTTAGATACAGTCTGGAAGTAGCGCTCGTTATCCGTTGAGAACGGACGGTAAGATAGCCGGTCTGGAGCATGAGTGCCGCCGGATCTATTTTCCCGGCGTCCTGGATTGATATGCTTCCGCTGAATCTGGTTTTCCCTTGAAAGACCGAATGGAAAGTATCTTCCTTGAGATTGATTGTATTTATTAAATTCGTTCCGCCTGTCTGGCTCCAAAAATTACCGAAGTTTCGCTTGGTTAGGAATTTTTGGATTGAAAGGGGGTTTATTACATGGATATCGCCGTCCCAGCTATAGCCGTCATACCATTCCCGTATTCTGGACATAAGCTTTTTTTTTGTCAATCTTGGCCCGAATTTCCTGTCTTTTCGCATTGTCAAAAGGCAAGAATCGATATTTTCAGAATAGAATCGGTCTATTTCATCGAAAGTGAAACCGCAGACGGCGGCGTATTTGGAATCGAATGAAATATCCTCAAGGTTATTCAGGGCGGAAAACAACGACAATTGCGAAAATTTTGTAATTCCTGTAATGAAAATACGATCAATCATATTTTCGCAAGATTTCAGGGCGTTATAAAAACCGTGAAGCGTCTCTTTCGCGATTTTTATTTTTTTTGGATCGGTGATATTATTTATTACCGGCGCATCGTATTCATCGATAAGGACGATAATTTCGCTTTTATCCGCTGCCATCCCATCTGATATTTTGGAATTTTCCGTAATTAACGGTATGTCTATATAATTTCTGGACAGATTCCTAATAACTTCCCTGAGGCATATCGCGGAAGTCTCGCCTTCGATTGAAAAACCCCTTTCGAAAGCAAAAGAGCGGAGGAATGTCCTTAAAGCGCTATCCAGCATAGCCGGATCGTCCCCGAAGGAATTCATGCTGATTCTCAGCACGTGCGAACGGTGCCACTCGCCGTCCCCGCGCAACTTGTCGATCGCAAGGCCTGAAAAGAGTTCCTTCCTCCCGATCGCCGCTTCCTCTAAAGTGTCGATCAGGAGCGTTTTGCCGAAGCGCCTGGGCCGGGACAGGAAAAGGTGGGGAACGGGATCCGTAAGAATCCCGTGGACGAAATCGGTCTTGTCGACATAGACATAACCTTGGTTCCGTAAACGCGAAAACTTAGCTATATGGAGCCCGATTTCCTTGATATCCTGGTTTTCCCGGTCAGTCATGTGAGCCTCCAAAAAACTCTGGCCGCCCGGATCAGGCTGGCCGACTGGCTACTTCCGGAATCACGCCCGTTTTTACCATATTTCAATGAATTGAACCACGGGATCATGCGGCCGGAGAGGAGGATGGCGGAGTCCCGGCGCCCGGCCCCGGCGCGACCTGAATCCGGCTATGCCGGAACGCATGTTCCGGGAGGAATTGCCGTTCCGGGAGGAATTGCCGTTCCGGGGCAACCCCAAAATCCCGCGCGGCGGAACCTGAGGCTTCCGAGAGGGTTGCCGGAGGGACCTCCCGGCGGCGAGCGCGGCTGTACGCCCTTGGCAGCTTCTGTGTGGCCGCGGGACGCTTCCCGCTGGAAGTTGCCTTGCCGGAAGCAGCCGACCCGGTGCGGGCGTCCGGGCTTTCGCCCTTCCCGCCGAAGTGAGAGGGGTTCTGCCGCGAACTCTTCGCTTTGGTTAGGGTATTCCCGGCGCCGGGCCGGGGCCGCGACCGTTTCCCGCCCGCGCGGTTGGCCCCGCCGCAGGCCTCTCCGGCCCCGCTTTTCCGGTCGCCTCCTCCAGGGCGGGTTCCGCCGGGGCCTCCGTCCAGGGGGGGGTTCCGTCGGGCCGCGTCTCGTCGCGGCCGCCCTCCCCGGAACGGGGGGGCTGCCGTTTCCGCTTCCCAGGCGCCTGTGTGCTCCGCCCGTTATTCCGTTTGCTTTCGCCGGCCCCGGCAAGGGGCCCACGCCGCGCGTCGTCTGCCTGGGCGGTTCTCCCCCGCGGCCCTGCGGACCCGGTTTTACCGGAACCGCCTTCGGCGCGGGAGCCGACGGGACGTGCGGCCCGGGCACCGTCCGGTGCGGGTTCTTCGGGCCCGGCCGTCCGGCCCCCCCGTCCCGAACTGGCTCCTCCGTCTCTGGCCCGGCAGTCCGGGTCCCCCCGCCGGGGACGTGCTCCTCCGGCTCGGGCCCGACCGTCCGGGAGCCGCCGTTAGGCTTGGGAGCCTTGCCCTTTCTCGGACGGGGAGGGGAGCCGGGCCGGACAGCCCCGCTCGTCCTCTTCTTCTTGGCCGGGGCCTCCGGACTCACTCCTTGGCCGGGGCCTCCGGACTCAGCCCTGGGAACCAGGCACGTCGAATGAGCCGTCTGAACTGAGTTCGAAGCTCCTGCCGCAGCCGGTGCAGTGGTAGGCGTCGGACTCGTCTTCCGGGTCCCAGCAATAGGACGTCTTGCAGACGCGGCAGAATACCATGCCGTCGTTGCCGCAGTAGGGGCAGCTGGCGCGGCCGCGCAACAGAGACCCGTCGGCTTGGGGGCCGGCCGCCTTGCCGTCCGAGTAGAAGTCGTCCGGGAGCGGGTAAGTGCCGGCGGAGAAGTAGAGATCGCTTCCGGGGTCGGCCCGGTAGACGACGAGGTACTTCCCGCCGGTCTTGCGGCAGGTGCCGTGGATGAAGACCCTGGGCCTCGCGGGGCGCCGGGGCGCGTCGTCGTACTTCACTAGCCTCAGCCCCTCCATGAGGGGGGCCTTCTCGAGGTTCACGGTCCAGGGGTCGGCCCCCTCCCCGGAATCCAGCTGCCTGGACGAGACCGCCACGCTAGCGCTGACCCAGCTGAACAGCCTCTCCATGCCCTCGGGGCTCACGTCGCGGAGGCTCAGGACGGCGTCCGCTATCTCCGTCAGGCAGGCGAAGTCGGCCTCGTCCCCGCATCCGAGCGCCGTCACGGCGGGGCGGGGGTGCATTCCCCTCAGCTCGGAAGCGGGCCCCCTCCACGCGTCGGTGGGCTCGCCGTCGGTCAGGAGAAACACGAGCGGCCTGTAGTCGCCCTTGCGCTCCGGCGTCGTGCGCACCACGTCCCTTGCCATGCAGTCCCGGCAGAGCCTTAGGGCCGTCCCCATGGCCGTGCCGGGCCTGACGGACAGGGGAGGCAGCCGGACGTCCTGGAGCTCGGTCAAGGGCGTCAGGACCTGGGCCCCCGCCGCGAAGGAGATTACGGAGACGTGGACGGTCTCCAGCGCGTAAGGGTTCTTCGCGAGGGTGCGGAGCATGAGCTTCACCCCCTCCTCCACGCTCTTCAAGGGTGGGCCTACCATGGACTCGGAGGCGTCCAGGAGGAGGTAGACGGGAAGGCGTCTGGACATGCTTGCTCGCTCCTTCTTGGGGGGGGGCGGGTCGTCAAGGGCCGTCGGCCGCGGCGTCGTCCGCCAAGGTTGCCGGGAGCCGTAAAGGGGGGGAGGAGGGGTGACGGGAAAGGGGGCGGGGGACGGCTTCGGAAGCTGGCTGAGCCAGCGGCCCACGCCGCGCCGCGCCGCCCCGCTGCGGCCGCTCAGCCTTGGGACGGCGTGAAGGCCAGCACGGAGGCGGAGCCGCACTTGTAAGTCTTCTCGCACCCCGGGCAGTAGAAAGAGGGTTTGCCTTGGGAACAATAGACCTTGCGGCAGTTACTGCAGAAGAACCGGCGCTCCGCGCCGCACCAGGGGCACTTCGCCCTGCCGGTCAGCCTGAAACCTTCTACTGCGGGACCGCTGGCCTCGCCGTCCCGGAAAAAGCCCTCCGGAGCCGGATAGGCTTCCTGGAAAGCGTATTCCTTCGGGCCTGAAGCGCGGTACACCGCAAGGTAAACCTTCCCTGCGTCCGGGCAGTTCACGTGGAGGAAAAGCCTCTCGCGTCCCTTGGCCGGAGCTGAATCGCCTTTCTTCACAAGGCTTAAACCCTTCCCCAGCGGG
>JAIRZX010000083.1 GCA_031267005.1 Deltaproteobacteria bacterium | reverse complement strand
TGGGGCCCGTAGAGGGCCTGGCGGGCGTCCGCCGCCTCCATGAAGCGGAGCGGATGAACCACCTCCGACTCCCAACGGCCGTCCAGGACGGCCGCGGCGTAATCGACCAGGAGCCTCTCGACGGCGTCCAGCTGGGCAGCCCTCACGTTGTAGTAAAGATCGTCGGGCGGCCCGCCGCCCGGCTCCTGGTAGAGAAGCGCCCCGAAGTTCGAGACGGCGTCGCGGGACGAGCGGTACCTGGAGCTTTCGGAGGACGGGGCCGCCGCGCGCGGCGCGGGCGCTCCGGAAAGCGTCGCGACCGCCCCCCGCGCCAGCGCCGCCGCCCCCGGCTTTCCGGCCCCCGCCCCGGACGCCTGCTGGGCTCCCGCGACCCCCCGCAGCGAACCGGAGGGCCCCCCGAAGAACCTGGCGGCGAGCCTTAAAAGATCGTCCGGCTTCAACCGCAGATCGGCCAGGATGACGTCCGCGAAATCCATGTAGCGGGCATAACCGGCCTCGGCCGCGTAGACCTTCTCCATGAAATCGGTGCGGTAAACGAGCCCCCCCCTGGACGTCCGGACGCTTCCGGGGGCGTCCCTCTCGCCGCCGTCGTCCCCGTCGGCCCCTTCCCCGTCCGGGCGGGCGCCTAAATCCCCGTTCCCGGAACGGCCGTCGGCGCCGGAGGAAGACGAGGAGTACGGCCGGCCGGCGACGGCGTCGGAATCCAGCCCTTCCAAAATCCCGTGGACGGCACCCTGTTTTTTGGAAACGCTCCAAAGGGACAGCGCCCTGTCCAGCGCGACGTTCAAGAGCCAGGGCTCGGCCCCGTCCCTCTGGGCGAACTCTATGAGGTTGTCGTAGAGGGTCTCCGCGAACAGGGTGAACGGGGAGACCCCGGCCACGTTGTGCTGGTTCTCCAGCTCTTCCCTGCTGACCCTCCTGTAGAGCTCGGTCACCATGTCCTCGAAGCTCCACTTGTAAGCGTGCCAGGCTTCCAGGTACTCCCGCTCGTAGGCTGCCAGGTACGCGGGAACCCCTGCCGCGGATCGCGCCAGGGCGGCCGCGGCCCTGCGGTCCCGCGGGGAGGCCGAAGCCCCGGCGACGGCCGACGCCGCCACAGCGTTCGCGTCCCTTAAGAGGGACGCGGCCTCCAGGATTTTCAGGCGTCCGTCCCTGGTGTACTGGCGGGGAACCTCCACGGGGCTTCCTTCGGCCAAATACTTTTCGTCGATATTAGGATCGTAGGGCTTCCAGAAATCCACCAGGTTTTCGGCCTGCAGTTCAGGCAGGGACGCGCACCACTCGGTCACCCAGCCCAAGCCCTCCTCCCCCTGCGCCTCGGCCAGCCTTCCCGTGGCGAGCGCGAGCTGGCCCAGGATGTAGTCCGCGTGGCGGCTGCCGACTCTCACGCCGTCGGCGCCGACCAGGTAATAGCCCAGGATCCTCGGCAGGGCCAGGTTCCACATGGGAGCGGTCTCGCCTTCAAAGCCCGTCGGCAAAAGCGGGAAGCTCCCTCCGAGATCGACCTCGCCCGCGTCCATGAGTCCGTAAACGGTGTACAGCCACACGAGCTGGCGGAAGGTGACGTCGAAGAGCTCCCTGTTTTTTTCGCGGGCCTCCTCCTCGGCCTTCAAGGCGGCCTCGCGCTCCTCCCGGCTCGCGCGGTCCCTGCCTCGCCTGGAGCGCCCGGAGCCGGGCGCTCCGGACGCGGCCGGGGAGGCGGCGGCGTAAGCGCCCGCCGGCCCGGACCCGGGGCCGGGGGGAAGCCCCCCCGCGGCGGCCAAAGGCCCCTTGGGCGGGTCCGGTCCCAAAGCCCTGTCCAGCTGGGCGTTCAAAGCGTCGGCCAAATCCTCCATAGCCATTTCGAAGTGCATCTCGAAGCTGTCGGAAAGGTAACTCCTGAACTCCTCGGTGCGGTCTGGCCCGATGCCCCTGATCCCCCCCTCCCGTTTGAAAGCTTCCACGCGGGCCAGAAGCCTCCACGACACCCCGGCCCTGGCGAGCGATCCCCGGGGGAAGCGGGTGTCCACGCTCTCTCCGAACAAAGCCGAACTCACGGCCTCCGCCATACCCTTCTGGTAGCGGACGTTCAATCCAGCAAGCACCGCCGCCGCCATGAGCGCCGCGTAGAAAACGCACAGGAACTTAAGGTACCCCTTCTGCCTCCGCCCCCAGGCGAGGTTCAAGGGCCTCGACAGGTCGGCCCCGCCGGGCAGGATGTTCCCGAAAAGCTCGCGCAGCCCGGGCGCCCCCCCGGCGCCCCCGCCGGAAAGCTCCGGCAGCCGGGCCCCTTGGAGGCCGTCCCGGATGTCGCTCGTCCCCTTGGCCGACGCGGCGCGCGGCTTGGACGCGGGCCTCGCCCCGGCCGGCCCCCCCACCGAAGCGGCCCCGCCGAGCCCGAACCCCGCGTTCCCCCGGGCCTCGGCCCCCCTCATGCCCGCGCCGACCCGTCCTCCGGCACGCGATCCGGGACCCTGCGGGATCCCGGCCCCGCCCGCACGGGCACCCGCGCCGCTCCCGGCGCCTAATACCGCGCCGAACCCTATGGCGCCCGCGGCGCCTAAACCCGCTCCGCCCCCCGTCCCGGAACCTATGCCTCCCCCGATGCCGGAACCCGGGCCGCCCCCCGTCCCGGAACCTATGCCGCCCCCGATGCCGGAACCCGGGCCGCTCCCGATGCCGGACCCTGCGGAGAGCCCCTGGCCTGGCCCGAAACCGCCGCCCAAGCCCTGCCCCCCGGAAGGAGCGGGGGGGGGGGAGGCGGCGAAGGCGGGCGAGAGGGACGCGGCGGAGGGCACGGGGCCGTCCGCGTCAAAGGCTCCGTCCTCCCGCCAGACGCCCGCGGCCTGTTTCCTCTCGCGGGGGATGCGGGCCGCGAAGACGCCCTGGATCCTGTTGGGGGGGCTCGTCGGCGAAGGGCTCGCGAGCGCCCCGCAGAAGACGGACAGGGGCCTCTTCAAGCTTCCCGCCTCGAAGAACGCCGTAAGGCAGGGGCCTATGACGGAAGGATCCTCTTCAAGGAGATCGTCCAGGAGCCCCAGGAACTCCCCCTCCACGGCTTCGGCGGCCCGCTCGCCCGTCTCGGCGCCCGTTTCGCGGCGGCCGGCTTTTCCCGCCATGGCCCCGGCGGGGGCGCCTCCCCTTTCCAGGCGCTCCATGGCCTCGGCCCAGCCCCGGTCCTCGTCCAAAAGGGTCACGAGCACGTAGACGGGGGGCGAGAAGTCCAAATCGGCGGCCACGCGGTTCAGGAGGCTCCAGGTCTTAAGCCCCAGATCCTTCAGCTCCGGCTCCCGCTCGGGCCGCAAGAGGCTCGCGGGCAAGGCCACCAGCACTCCCTGCAGCGGTACCCTGCGGTCTGTCTCGGACAGGAGCTCCAAGAGCACCTCGCGCTCGCGCTCGGGGTCCGCGTCCCAGTCGAAGGGCGCGCCTCCACCGTTTCCGCCGCCCGCCGCGGCCGGGCTCCCGGCTGCGCCAGACAGGGCTTCCCGGCCCCCCGGGCCGGCCTCCCCGAGCCGTCCGTAGAGCCCGTGCACCGCCACGTAGACCGCCTTCTCGAAGAAGTACCAGTCGCATCCCTCGCCCCGGGCGGCCGATCCCGGGAGATCCACTGAGCTCAAGACCAGCCCCGACTCCCGGAGCGCCGCAGTCATGCCGGAGCCCTCGGGCCCAGCCACCAGGAACAGGGGCCTCGCCCCCTTGCCCTCGCGCGCGTTGCGCTCGCGGGGCCGCATGCTGAAGGCGCCCCGCTCCCATTCCTGGCGCAGGACGCTGAAGGCCTTGGTCCTCGCGGGCGGCGGCGCGCCGCGCCGGATCCCCGCCTTCCTGCTGAAGCTTTTCCTGGCGGAAAAGCCGCCCAGGAGCCTGACAAGAATCCACAGGAGCGGCAGCCCGAGAAAGACGGCCGGGCCGACGAGCGCCCACAAGGGTGACCACCGGGCGCGCCAGGCCAGCACCAGGATGGCCCCCGCGGACGCCGCGGCCATGAACAGGAGGAAGATCAGGAATAGCAGCTTCTTAATCACGTCCCCGCTCCCAGTCTCCCCGCCCTCGCCCGGCTGGGCCTTTCAGGCGCCCGTCCGCAGCCCAAGGCTAGTCTCCGGAGGCCGCAAGCCCCGCAACCCGGAAAAGATACGCCCGCGAAATACGCCCTCGCAAAACCAGGCGCCGGCAACGCCCGTACGCGCGGACAGTGGGCCCGGGAGATCCCCGGAACCCCGGCCGCCAAGACTGCCGGAGCCTCCCGCAAGGAGCCGGAACCGCGGCCGCGGGCGCCTCGGGACGCTCCCTTACCCTCAAAAAGGCAGGTTCTCAATGATTGCCGCGCCGTGGTAGTAGAAAGCCGCGAGGGCCAGAAGCGGGATTACGATGTGGTATACCACCCAGTCGTAGTCCCTCCAAAAGTCCGCCAGCCAGCCTAAGATCCCCCTCTTCCTTAGCTTGGCCGGAGGCTTCGCGCCCTTCGAGCTCCAGGAGCGCATCTGGCGCAGGGCGGCGGCCTTCAACAGCTCGCGGTCCTCCGAAGGCGCGGGGAGCATGACGGCTTCGGCGCCGCTTGGGCCCGTCGAAGCGGGGCCGCCCAGCAAGTCCTCCAGCCGGCCGGAGCCCAGCTCCCGGCGCCCGTCCGTCCCGCCGCCGTCGGGCTTAGACGCCGCCCCGCGGCCCTTCGGCGAGAACTGGCCCTTGAAGCCCAATATGATGCACATGGCGTAGGTGTCCAGCACGGACTCCAAAGGCTCCGGCCCGTCCCCCGGACTCTCCCAGAGGAGGTTCAAATCGGAGGCGGTCACCTCCTCCTCCCGGCTGTCCGGGATCTCCTCCATGTAGAAGTAATCCGGCAGGTAGTCCTCCACGCCGTCCCGGCCGCCGTCCCCGGCGTCCCCGGGCCCGGAGCCGGGCCCGGGCGCTTCCGGGCCGGCCGCGCTATCCGGCTGGCCGCCCGGCGCGGCGTGGTTCCCCGCTCCGGCGGGGGCGGCGGGGGAGGCGGCGCCCAAGCGCCCGGCGGCGAGCTCGCTTTCCAGCCTGGAAGCCGAGAGCGCACCCCCCGGTCCGCCGGGAAGGTGGCGGCGGCGGAGTTCCAGGAGGGCCTTGAGCCTCCGGTAGAAGAGCTCGCCGCCGACGTTTGTGTCCAAAAGCTGCCGCTGGAGGCTGTAGTCGTACCACCCGGCGGCGTCCCGGCGCCTGGAATTCAGGAAAGTCTCGTCTATCCAGACCAGGACGGGCCAGAGCGCCTCGCGGCGTTCCGCCGGCCCGAAGCCCGGCGGGAGGGGGATCCTGCCCTCCGCGGCGAGCAGGGAGTTGAGCTCCCGGGAAACCGAGGGCCAGTCCGGCCACCGCCTCTCGTCGTCGGAGGCTTCCAGCGCCAGCCTGAAGATCCTGAAGAACCTGGACGCGAACCTCACATCCGCCCCCTTTCCCTAGAGCCTTGATCCCACGAGCGCCAGCTCCGCCCTCTCCGGCGCTCCGTCCCAGAAGAGCTGGATCCTTCCGGCCTTGACGGCCTCCTCCCAGACGTGGTCTTTCTGCCTGACGGCGAAGTAGACCGTGTCCGCACGCTTGGGGAGCCCCACGGGGGCCTCCCTCAGCGGCGTCAAGGTCACGCCGGGGAGGTTGTAGGAGATGAGGTTCCGCGCCCGCTCGGGGGAGGCCATCTTGCCGTAGGACGACAGGCTCGACTTGACCTCCTCGGCGGGGAGATCAGTGCGCGCCGAGATCCAGAAGATGCAGCCCCCTTCCGGAAGGGGGGGGAGGGTCAGGTTGAAGTTCCGCCCGTCCCTCTGGAAGACCACGAAGATGTCCGGGCCCGGGGTCATGGTGTCCAAAAGCCTTCCGATGAGGCCCACGGTTTCCCGGAAGGAGGGAAGCGGATCCTTGTGGTCGTAGGGGCTCAAGGCCCCGCCCTCGCCGGTCAGGGGCTCCCCCAGCGCCGAGACGCCGGGGGCGAAGATGGTGAGCTCGGCCGCCAGTTCCTTTATGGCCGAGAAGACCGTGTAGGGGTGGACGGCGGGGCCGTTCAAAAGGTTGTGGAGCCTCGCGGTGTGCCTGAGCACGATGCCCAGGGCAGAAACCAGGGCCAGGCTGTTGGAGGCCAACGACTCCAGCCGCGACTGGGCGGGGGTGATCTTGTACTCCTCCAGCTCCCTGCCCTTGGCCTTCAGGAGCTCCATCACGTCCGCGGCCAGATCCCTTAACGGGCTGTCCGGGTAAAGCCTTAACGCCGCGGGGGCGAAATCCCCCCTCCTCACCTTCTCGCCTTGGCGCACGAGCCTGGCTATCGGCAGGAGCGTCATGCCCTTGGCGTCCTGGGCTTCCGCGCCGAACAGCAACGAGGCGTTGTAGACCAGGGTGTCCACGTAGGCCGCGGGCCCGCCCCCCAAAAGGTCGGGGACGCTTTCAGACGGCGCCGGGCTGTAGAGCTTCTTCGACGGGCCGCCCAAGGGCTCGTGGCGGTCCGGCTGCGGCGTCTCGACGTTCGCGGCGCCCGCCGCGAAGTCAGGCGCCGCGAGATAGACCTCCAGGAGCTCGTCCGGGTTGGTCCAGGCCTTCCTGAAGGAGGAGGCCGGCACCTGGGCGTTGCCCGGGACCACAAGGCGGAAGCCTCCGGGAAGCCACAGGTCCATCTCCATGATCTCGAGGGTGAAGGAGGCCAGGGCGTCCTCGTTAAGCTTCAGCGCCGAAAAACCCCAGGGCCAGGGGTGGAGCGCTTCCAGGATGAAGCTTAGCTCCGCCCTCCGCTGGTACTCCAGGAGCTGGAAGTGCTGCGGCGTGAGGAATGTGCCCTGTTGCCAGAAAATTGGGCGGTTGTAGAACATCGGGAGTTAGCCTCCGTGAGGCTTAGGGTCCTCGGACGGTGAGCGCGTGGCTGAGGCGCGGCGGGAGAGCTGAAAGCCGTAAGGCGGCGGAAGGGCGCTGGGCGGAGATCGATCTGAACCCAAGGACAATATCTTAAATATTCTCTCAAATTACGCGGAGGAATGCCATATTAATCGGAACTTATTTTACCTAGAGTCAAAAAATAATAAGTAGGTCCTATTGACGATAACTTACAGTTTCAGAATAATTTTTTTGCGGCTAAAGCGCTATCTTTAGCATTCCGATTAATAATGCATCCATATTTAGTATATTTATTCCTGTCTTCGCCTTATCGGACCGGCCGCCAAGCCATTTTTGACGGCACCGCCCGCCCCCTCCGGCCCTCCGGCCCTCCGGCCCTCCGGGCTTACGGGCTTACGGGCTTACATCCAGCCCTCCGCCGCCTTCCAACGCCCTCCAAGCGCGTACCCGCCGGGGAGGCGCGTTTCCGCCAGGCGAATTCCCTTCGCCAGCAACGGCGGAAATTACCTTTCAGGCTCCGGCGGCTTTGCCTTGAAGCGTTTTCTTGGGCAGGCAACTTCAGAGTTATACACTATGCAGCATGCTCGTTTCATGGTTCTGGCGGTCGGAAAACTAACCCTGCAAACAGCGCGGCCAGGCACTTTTTCCCGCGCCTTGCAGATCGCGCAAACTTAAGCTCCCCGCCGAGCAGGGGCCATTCCGGAACTCGGAACTCGGAGCCCGGAGCCCGGAAGCAGACCCGCATAACTTCAGTTCCAAACCCGGCGGCTGCTCCCGTAGCTTGGTCCGGCTTCTCTGGGCAATCGCCCGCAAGCCCCATGGCGTCCGGACGCCCGAACTGAAGAGCGCGTCGGCCCAAGAGAGTTGGGGCAGCTGATCCTCGGCGCTAGAGGCTGGATGTTTAAGTATTTGAGGCTTACGGTTTGTTGCTTGACGCTTACGGTTTGTTTCTTGACGCTTGCCGCTTGCAACTTGCCGCTTGCTGATTGAGGGTTACCGGTTAGCGCTTGGGGCATGCCGCCTGGGGATTGAGTCCTTGAGGGGTTTTAGGCTTCAGCCGGAGGCAGGGGCTCCGTCGCCCGACGCCATGCCGCTGGTTCGATCTGCGGAAAAGGCTGACTGCGGAAAAGGCTGAAGCTCCACGATCCGGCCGGTTACACCTGCACCTTCACGTCCGCGTCCTCGAGCCTGCCCATAAGGGTGAGCGAAAAGCTCGCGCCCATGAACTTCAAGTGCGGCCGGACGTGAATGACCATCTGGTGCCAGCCCGGCGACTCCGGTAGATCCGTCACCTCCACCAGGGCGCTCCTGAGCGGCCTCTTTGCCCTGATAGACGGGGACGGGCTGTCCATGTCCGTCACGTACTGGCCTATCCACTGGTTTATCTCGCGCTGGAGGGTTTGGGAGTCCTTCCAGGTGCCGATGTTCTCCCGCTGGAGGACCTTTATGTAGTGGGCGAGACGGTAGATGACCATCATATACGGAAGCATGGTGGAGATGCGCTGGTTCATGTTCTCCTGGGGGTTCCCGCCGATCCTCGGGGGGAGTGTCCTTAAGACCGATTGGGCGCTGTTGAAGGACGCCTTGCCGGTGCTGCCCATGGCGGAAAGCGGCAGGAAGCCGTAGGAGGAGAGCTGGTTTTCGAGCTTCTCGCCTATGATCGACTGGACGGAAATGCGGGACTGGACGCTCCCCATGGACTCGAACTCCAGGCTCGGCAGATCGTCTATAAGCCCTCCCCCGTCCACGCCGGTGAAGTCCGTGTACCAGCGGTACCTCGCGAAGCTCCCTGCCATGCGCGACACCAGGAGGAAGGCGGAGTAGCCCCAGGCGTAATCGAGCTCTGCGTCAGCCACCTTCTCCGAGTAGTTGAAGCTGCCTACGGCGCGGGAGAAGGGCGTGTAGGGGAGCCTAGCCAAAAACCCCGGAAGCGCCAGGGCCAGGGCGCGGGAGTTCTCGCGGGTGCGGAGATCCTGGTAGGGGGCGTAGCGCGGCTCGTCCATGATGGTGGAGAGATCGGCTATGCCCGAGAGTTCTGACCATTTCCTAAGCCCGAAGAAGCCGATTCCGACGTCGGTTATGAAGGGGGCGTGGGCCATGGTCCCGATGGCGGAGATCTGGCGCAGGATGGCGTAGTCTTCGGGCGAGGCCTTGAATTCGAAGGCCCCCAGGAGGACGGCGAACGGCTTGCCGCCGTACTGGCCGTACTCCTCGGTATAGGCCAGGCGGTAGATGGACGATCTGACTACTTCCGGGCTGTCGGTCAGATCGTAGTAGAGCTCGTCCTTGGTGATGTTCAAGATCTGGATCTGGATGTTCTCCTGGAAGTCCACCCTCTCCACCAGGTATTTGAGGGACAGCCAGGTCCTCTCGAGCCCCGAGAAGTCCGGATGGTGCAGGACCTCGTCAAGCTGCTCGCCCATCAGCGCGTCCAGCTGGCTTATGATCTCGTCCGCCACGGCCGGCCCCACCTCGGCTTCAGGGCTCATGGAACGGAGCATGACGTCTACGCAGTGGACCAGCCCCCCCCGCGCCTCAGCGCGGCCTTGGAGGTGGCGGTCCAATATGGCGTAAAATTCGCTCAAGGGTGCCGGCCCGCCGGGGGGCCCGTCCGGAGCCGTATCCCCTGGCCCGAGATCGGGGCCGGGCGGGGAGGGGGCCGGAGCCGCGCCGCCGGGTTCCGGTCCCGGTACGGGCAGGAAGCCTGCCGCGCGACCGGCGTAAGGCGAAGGGGACGATTCCGCGCCGAGGGCCTCAAGGGAGCCAACCGCCTCCTCGGCGGCTACCCGGGGGACGTCAACCGTCTCCGCGAACCGGGGATCAAAGCCGCCGTCGGCCATGCCGTCGGGCTTGGGTCCAATGCCTTTGCCGGATGCGGGGACCGGCTCCCTTGCATGCACCCGTCGCGGGGGGGGCGGCGCGATATCTTTTATGTCGTCCAGGATTATCCTGGTCTGGAGCTCCGGGAAAAGGCCCTCCCGGACCGGCGCGCGTCCGGCGGAAGCCGCCGGAGCCCCGTAGCCTTCCGGAGAGCCTTCCGGGGAGCCTTCCAGGGAGCCTTCCGGAGAGTCTTCCGGAGAGTCTTCCGGGGAGCCTTCCGGGGAGCCTTCCGGAGAGTCTTCCGGGGAGTCTTCCGGGGAGCCTCCCGCCAAGCTTCCGTCCGGGCCGAGGGCGGCTTCTGGAAGAACGGCGCCGGGGGGCTCGGTCAGCGGAGAATCCTGGACAAGGCCAACGGACGCGTCGGCCCGGGGCCCGTCCGTGGCAAGGGCGACGGCAGCTGGCCGGGCAGCTTCCGGGACTAGGGCGACGGTAGCATCCGCAGGAAGGCCTAGGGGCGATGGCTGGAGAACCTCCCGGGCAAGGCCGGCGGCCGCTTCCCGGGCAATACCTGCGGGGGCTGCCTGAGGCGCGCCGGAGGGAAGTACGGATGCGTCGGGCCGGGGACCGTCAGAGGCAAGGGCGACGGGAGCTGGCAGCGGCGCTTCCGGCGGAAGGCCGGCGGCCGCTTCCCGGGCAATACCTGCGGGGGCTGCCTGAGGCGCGCCGGAGGGAAGGACGGATGCGTCGGGCCGGGGAGCGTCAGAGGCAAGGGCGACGGGAGCTGGCAGCGGCGCTTCCGGCGGCAGGCCGGCGGCGGCGTCCCGGGCAATACCTGCTGGGGCTGCCTGAGGCGCGCCGGAGGGAAGGACGGCTGGATCGGGCCGGGGAGCGTCCTGGGCAGGTCGCACGGCCGCGTCCATGGGAAGCTGAGCGCCGAACGGACCGGCTCCCTCACGCGCGGAAACGCCGGAGCCGGGCGCCGGGTCGGCCAGGGGAATGGCGTCCGAGTTGTCAGGCGCAAGCCGATCTCCCGCTCCGGAGGCGCGAGGCGCCTCGGCGGCGGCTGGTGCCGGAAAATCGGAAAGGGGCCCGGCGGCATCGCCCACCGGATCGGGGGCAGGCTGAAACGGCGGGCCGGCCGGCCCGCCGAGCGAAGCCGGATCAGGGACGGCATAGACTTCGCGGTCCGAAGCCGCAGACGCTGGAGGCTTGTAAGGCGGGGGCGGCTCGGAAATCCCCGAAGAAAACGACGTCCGGTCAGGCTGCGGCGGCGGGCTGTCCGGGGAAGCCCCTTCGGGTGCGGGCGCGTCCCCCCCGCCGAAATCGTGCCCGCCGAAAGCTTCCTCGCCTAAGCCGACGTCCGGAAACTGGACGTCCGACTCGTCCAAGACTATAGGCGCCTCGAAATCTTCGAAGGCGACGTCACGGTCGTCCTCCCCCGCAAGCAGGGCGACCGGCACGTCGCCGCTCAGGGCGGCGGGCTGGGGCCTTTCGTCCGGAGGGGGGGGGGTCTGGCCCATGTCAGTGTCGTCCGGGTGAGTCAAAGCTTAAAGAACCTCGCCCGGGGCCGGGGCACGGCGCGGGGGCATCCGTAAGGGCTTTTCGGCCGTTCAAGCGCGTTGGCGGCAACTGGGGCGGAACGGTGACGGGCTTAAAGCTAAGGGCGGCCCGGTCGCGGGAGTCATTTTCCCGGCTGGGGACAGCGCCTTCCCCACGCCTCCCCCCCAAGCCGAAAGGGGGGGGGACGGGGGCGGCCAGTCCCGTCAGTCGAAATCGAAGGTGTAGTCCCCCTCGTCGTTTACGCCCAAGGAAAGCGTCTTCCTCTCCTTCTCGCCCGAGCCCATGAGGCCGAGGATTTCCTTGGCCATGGGGGGCATGATCCCGGCGGCCAGAACCGTGTCGATGTTGCGGGCGCCGGTCTCCGCGTCGCGGCAACGGCTGACGATGCTGTCTACCAGCTCGCCGCCGTACTTGACTTCAATGCCGTTGTTGGCCTTGACGCGCCTGGCCAGCGCGTCCAGCTTGATACGGGCGATGGAGCCCAGCGCTTCGGGGGTCAGCGCCCGGTAGGGCACGACGGTCATGCGGGCCAAAAGGGCCGGCTTGAAGTGGTTTATGAGCGTGGGCCTTATGGCTTCGTGGAGCTCTGGGCCGGTCACGGGCGGTACGGCGTGGGCGGCGCTCTCTATGATGTCGGTGGCCAAATTAGAGGTGAGGAGGATAAGGGTGTTCCTGAAGTTTATGACCTTGCCCTCGCCGTCGGCCAGCACGCCCTTGTCGAAGACCTGGTAAAAGAGGTTCATGACGTCCAGGTGGGCCTTCTCCGCCTCGTCCAGGAGCACGACGGAATAGGGCTTCTGGCGGACGGCCTCGGTGAGCACCCCCCCCTCGCCGTAGCCGACGTAGCCCGGGGGGCTTCCGATAAGCCGGGTCACGGTAAACTTCTCCTGGAACTCCGACATGTTGATCGTGACGATGTTCCCCTCGTCGCCGAAGAGGAGGGAGGCCAACGCCAGCCCTGTCTCGGTCTTCCCCACACCGGAAGGCCCGGCCAGGAGGAAGACCCCCATGGGGGTGGAAGGGTCGCGCAATCCCGCCTTGGAGGCCTGGATGACCTTGGTTATGGAGGCGAGGGCGTCGTCCTGGCCCTTGATGCGCTCGCCCAGCCGCGCTTCCAGATCCGCCACGAGCCCTGCCTGCTCGGCCGCGATGCGGCCCACGGGGATGCCCGTCCAGTCGGAGACCACCTTGGCGACCACGTCCGCGGTTACCTCGACGTCCAGGAGCGGGTCCGCCCCTCCGGCCTTCGCGAAGGCCTCCTTTGCCTCCTCGAATGCCTTCTTCAGGGCTTCGGGGGAAACGGGGCCGGGGACCTCCCCCATTCCGTCCGGGGAAGGCGCAGCGGAGGGTTCGGAAGGGGCGGAAGCCACCGCGGGGGCAGGGGCATCGGGAGCGGCGGCGGGCGCGGGGGCTTCGGGCGCCGACTGGACGGGGGCCGGCTCGGAGGGAGCGTCAGCGGGGGACCCGGGCGCCCCGCCGGAGCTGCCCGCAACCCCCGCTTCCTCGGCGCCGGGCCCGGCGGCTGTCGGCTCGTCCGCAGTCGGCGCCGCCTGGGCGCCCGACGGCTTGGCCTTCAGGGCGTCCAGGTAAGCGGTCCGCGCCGCGATAAGCTCCAGGGCGGCCTTTTGCTGCTCCAGCCAAGAGGCCCGGATCTCCTCGGACTTCGCTTTCTTCGTGGCTCCCTCGTCGCGGAGGGAGGCGAGGCGCTCGTTGTCCACGGGGGTGCCGTCGTCGCGGTCGCGCTCGATGCCGCCTATCTCGCGGTCGAGGGCCTGGACTGAACGCTCCAGGTCCTCGAGCTCGGCGGGCTTGGCGGCGAGGCCGACCTTCACGCGGGCGCACGCGGTGTCCAGCAGATCCACCGCCTTGTCGGGCAAGAAACGCCCGGAGATGTAGCGGCCGCTCATCTCGGCGGCGGCGCCTAGGGCCTCGTCCCGGACCATTACCCCGTGGCTCTTCTCGTAGGAGTCCCTGAGGCCCCGGAGGATCAAGGCCGTGGTGGGTATGGAGGGCTCCTCCAGGGAGACCAGCTGGAAGCGGCGGGCCAGGGCCGGGTCCTTCTCGAAGTACTTCTTGTACTCCTTCCAGGTGGTGGCGGCGCAGGTCTTCAATTCCCCCCTGGCCAAGGCGGGCTTCAACAGGTTCGCCGCGTCGGAACCGCCCTGGGCCCCGCCCGCGCCGACCAGCATGTGGGCCTCGTCGATGAAAAGTATCATGGGCTTGGGGCTGGACTTTATCTCGTCTATCACGCCCTTGAGCCTCCGCTCGAACTCCCCCTTCATGCTTGCCCCGGCCTGGAGAAGCCCCATGTCCAAACCGACCAGGGTGACGTTGCGGATAACGTCCGGCACGTCCCCCTCCACTATCCTCAAGGCCAGCCCCTCCAGGACCGCCGTCTTGCCAACTCCGG
The DNA here is from genome assembly GCA_031267005.1 of Deltaproteobacteria bacterium. Lineage (GTDB taxonomy): Bacteria > Desulfobacterota > Desulfarculia > Adiutricales > Adiutricaceae > JAIRZX01. The sequence continues at coordinate 4,158 of JAIRZX010000083.1, read as the reverse complement.
GCTCGCCTACCAGGATGGGGTTGTTCTTGCGCCTGCGGGCCAGGATGTTCACCATCTGCCGGATCTCGCCGTCGCGGCCGAAGACGGGGTCTATCTTGCCCTTGGAGGCCTTGGCGGTGAAGTCCTCGCAGAACTGGGTTATGAAGCCGCCGCCCTCCCCGGCCTCGACGGCGTCCGCGGTCTCCCTTCCGCTCGCAGGCTCTACTGCCACGTCCTCCTTGGAGCCGGCGGTCGCCTCCCTGAAGCTTTTCTCCAGGGCCTCCCGGGGGATCTTGGAGAACTCCGGGAGGGTCCCGCCCTGGCTGTAGACGCCCGGCCGCTTGAGGTAAGCTATCAGGATCGAGCCCGTGCGGATCCAGGAGTATCCCTGGTCGACCGAGGCGGTGAGCCAGGCGGACTCGATCAGATCCAGGAGCACGGGGGAGAAGGTGGGCCGCCCGGTGTTGCCCCTGGAGAAGTTCTCTAGCGCCTGGTTCAGGTGCTTTACGAGCTTGGGGATGTCCAGCTTGTAGTGGGTGGCCGCGAGGTAGACGTCGGTCTCCTTGTCCTCCAGGGCCTTGAAGAAGAAGTGCTCGGCCGCCACCTCGTAGTTGGTGCGCGCCACGGAAAGGCCGCCCGCGTCGTAGAGGATACGGGTGGAAACGGTGTTCAGCTTGGAAATTAAGGCCCTGATGTCGCTTCCCTGCATTCGTCTCTCCAATAAGCAAGCTCTCGTACGCGCCTCGGGACGGCGCCGCCGCGGCTTGATGTGACCCTGGCCCGCGCGGGAAGCCCGGCGGCCCCTAAACGGGTTTCCGGGAAAGGCCGCCGCGCTCGTGTTTCGACCGTGTTTCGGCGGTTGCCGGGTGCCCGAGCGGCCGCGCCCCTTACTCCGCCTCTAAATCCTCATAAAGGCTCCGAACCCCGACACGGGCTCCGGAATCCCGTTCAGTCAAGCTTTGCCCTGGCTCCCCGCGCTTAAGGCGAAGCGCCCGGAGCGCCAACCCCGCTCCCGGCCGCGAAAGGCCCCCGCCCGCAACCCATATACTCCCCTGGCTGAGTGGGCCCCGACCCGCCACTCGCCATTACGGGGACCCGACGCGCCGCTCGCCCCCGAGGCCATGAAAACGCTTTCCCTCCTGGGGAGCAGGGACCCGCTCCGGGGCCATGTTCCCGAAACGCGGCCTCAGCATCCCTGTCATGATGGCGGCGATGCGACGCTATGCCCCAGGCACCTTCCAGGAACCTCCCCCCCCCCGGCGCCTTTCCCGGCCCCCGACCGTCCTGCCCCCCAGGCAAGCCCGGGAGCTGCCCGGCGCCTCCACGGGACGGTTCTTAAGGACCTCATGGACCCACCGAGCCTTGCGGAGGGGGGAGGCGGGTGACGGCGGCGTAAGGATCGGGAAAGCCGATTTGGCGGTTTCTGCGGCCGCAGGCTTCCTGCAACGTTCTGGCGGCCGCAGGCTTCCTGCAACGTTCGGCAGGGGCCGCCCGTTTCCGCGGGAAGCGCTTGCGGCGCGGCCTGCGGCTCGGAAGCTCCCGCCGTCTTAGCGGGACTGGCTGGGCCGCAAGCCCGAAGGCTTGCAGCCGTTCGGAGGGGGCCGCGCGGGTAGATAACGGCGCGGCCTGAAGGACGGACGTAAAGGCGGCTTTTTCCGCCCTCCGGCGTGCCGTTATGTCCCTCCCCGGCCAGAAAGCCGGGGGTTCGGCAAGGCGCCGGTCGGGCCCTGGAAAGCGGCGCTTCCGCTTGCGGGCGGGCGGAAACCGCAGGTCGGGGCCGGCAGGAAAGACGCCGGTTCAGGCGCCAGGGCGCCCGGCGCCGCCGGGATCAGGACTTGTCCAGCTTGCCGGTCAGCGAGAGCGTGAAGTTCGCGCCCATGTACTTGAAGTGCGGCGTGGCCTTGATGCTCACCGAGTACCAGCCCGGGTCGCCTTCCACGTCGTTCACGTCAATCTGGGCCGCCCTCAAGGGGCGCTTGGAGCGGGTCACGGGGTCCGGGTCGTCCATCTGGGTCACGTACTGGCTGAGCCACACGTTAAGCTCGCGCTCCAGATCGGTCCTGCTCTTCCAGGTGCCGATGTTCTCGCGCTGCATGACCTTCACGTAGTGGGCCAGCCTGTTCATTATGGACATGTAGGGCAGCTCGCAGGAGAGCCTGTAGTTCGTCTGGGCTATCTTGCCTTCCGGGGTGTTGGGGTACACCTTGGAGGCCAAAACCGAGTTCGCCGAGAAGAAGGCCGCGTTGTCGGAGTCCTTGCGCATGGTGAGGGCTATGAAGCCCTCCTCCGCGAGCTCGTACTCCCGGCGCTCCGAAATCATCACCTGGGTGGGGATGCGGGTCTGGATGGAGCCCTTCTCCTCGAACTGGTAAAGGGGAAGGTTTTCGACCGCCCCGCCTCCCTGGGGACCTATGATGTTCGTGGTCCAGCGGTACTTCGCGAAGCTGTCGTTTATCCTGGCCGCGAAGGCGAAGGCGGTGTTGCCCCAGCAGAAGTCGTTGGTCTTGTCCGCCTCCTCCACGAAGTTGAAGGACTTGACCGGGACGGTGTCCGGGCCGTAGGGAAGCCGCAGCAAATACTTCGGCATGGTGAGCCCCACGTAGCGGGCGTCCTCGTTTTCCCTGAAAGAGCGCCAGGCGGCGTACTGCGGCCCTTCGAAGATGGAATGGAGGTCCTTCAGGTTCGGGAGATCCGACCAAGAGTCGATGCCGAAGAACTTCTTGTCGGCCGCGGCGATGAAAGGCGCGTGGCTCATGGCCGAGACCGATGCCACGCAGCGGAGGAGCTCCAGGTCCTGCGGCCCGGGGCCGAAGTCGTAGTTGGCGATTATGTTCGAGAAGGGCTTGCCGCCGAACTGGCCGTACTCGGCCTGGTAAACCTGTTTGTAGAGCCCCGATTTGACTATCTCCGGGCTGTCCTGGAAGTCCGCCAGGAGGTCGTCCTTGGAGACGTTCATGAACTCCAGGCGGTTGTTCTGCCTGAAGTCGGTCTGGTCCACCAGGTACTTCAGGCCCCTCCATGAACTCTCGAGCTTCTGGAAGGACTCGTCGTGCATGATCACGTTGACCTGGGTGGAGAGCTTCTTGTCGATCTCGTCTATCATGTTGTCGACCAGGGCGCTGGAAATCTTGGCGTCCGGGTCGGTCGAGATGAGCTGGGACAGGAAGGCCTGGAGGCCCGCCTTCGTGGCCGTGTAACCGGTGTCGCCCGGCTTGAGCCTCGAAGCCTCCACTATCTGATCCAAAAGATCGCCTTCCCCGTCGGCTACGGCCGCGTCGGCCTGGGGGGCAGCTTTTTCTTCCTCAGCCATTTAATCTTCTCCAGCCTGGTTAATATATTGTTACGAGCGGGCCCGGAAGGACGTGGAAGGGCCCGAAGGCCGCCCGGGCGGGCGCGGGGAGGTTCCTGCAAAGGAGACCGCCAGGCCGCGCCAAGGAAGTGGGCAGGGGGGATACCGGAAAGGGAGGCAGTCGGGGAGGGGCGCCGTCAGGGACGGCTACCGGAGGCCGCAGGGGGCGACGGGTAGGGAGGCGGACGGGGCGCCGAAAAGGGAAGCCGCCGGGCAGTCGGAAGGAAGGCGGACGCGGGCGACGGTAAGGGAACTTCGGACAGGCTTCGAGCGGCCCGTTGAAGGAAAGGCCAGGCCGGGGGCTACTCGGCGGGCTTGTCCTTGTCGATCCCCAGCGCTTCGGTGAGCTTGGCCCTGGTTTCGTCGTCCTTTACGAGCTCCTGGATCTTCCTGCGGAAGTCCGGGACGTTCGCGAGCGGGCCCTTCAGGGTCTTCAAGGCCTCCCTGAGCTCCAGCAGCTGCTTTAGCTCAGGCACCGCCCCGGCCACCGCCTCAGGGGTGAAGTCCTTGAGGGTGCTGATGTCCAGGTGGACCGCCATCTTGGCCTCGGGGTCGTCGGAGAGCTTGTTGTCCACGCTCATGTCGAGCTTGAGCTCCTGGCCCTTCAGGACGTCGTCGAAGTTGTCCTTGTCCACCGATATCGGGGCCCGGTCCTCCACCTGGCGCTCGTCAGCCACGCCGGTGAAGTCGCCCACCACGAGGAACTTGTTGGGGAGCTCGACCTCGGCCTTGGCGTCCCCGGTGGCAGGCTTGTAGACTATGTTGACTCTTTCCTTCGGGGCGACCGAAGTTTCCTTTGGCATGGCTCAACTCCTTAATTAATGATAAAG